>JADFDL010000082.1 GCA_018262875.1 Rhodocyclaceae bacterium
CTGCGCCAACTGGCTGGCACTCGGGTCGGTGGCGATGACGCGGGCGAAGTGGGCGGCGAGTCCGACGGCGGCCTGGCCGCTGCCGGTGCCGCAGTCCCAGGCGGTGCCGCGCGATGGCGCGATCCCGGCCAGCCAGGCGAAAAGTTCGGCCGGATAGTTTGGCCGAAACCGGGCGTAATCCGTCGCCTGGGTGGAGAAATGGTCCTTGAACGCCGAATTCACGATAAGGTGAAATAAAAGGTCGCGCCCTTGTCGATTTCACCCTCGGCCCACACCAGGCCACCGTGGCGCTGGATGATGCGCTGCACGGTGGCCAAGCCGATGCCGGTGCCGGCGTATTCCTTGATGCCGTGCAGGCGCTGAAAGGCGCCGAAAAGCTTGTCTGCATAGCGCATGTCGAAACCGGCGCCGTCATCCCTGACGAAATAGGCGAGGTCGTTGCCGGTTCGCCGGACGCCGAATTCGATGTGGGCGACTTCCTGGCGGGCGGTGAATTTCCAGGCATTCGCTATCAGGTTATGTATCGCCACGCGCAGCAGGCGTTCGTCGCCGCGTGCCCTGATACCTGGCGCTGCCGTGAATTCAACCCTGCGACCCGGCTCGGCAGCCTGCAGTTCCCGGGCGATCGTTTCGGCAAGACGGGAGAGGTCGACTTCAGCCATGTGTATGGGCTCGCGCGTGAGTTGGGCGAGATCGATCATGCCATCGATCAATTCGCTCATACGCAGGGTGGCCGCGCAGATACGGTTCAAGTACTCCCTGCCTTGCTCGTCGAGCCGATCGCCATAGTCTTGCTGCAGCAGGCGCGAAAAGCCGTTGATGCCGCGCAGGGGCGAGCGCAGGTCGTGCGAGACGGAATAGCTGAAACTCTCCAACTCCTTGATCGAGGCTTGTAGTTCGGCTGTGCGCTGGTTTACGTGGTCTTCCAGCTCCAGATTCATATTGCGCAGAAGGTTTTCAGCGTGGCGGCGACGTTGGCTGTTGCGGTTGGCTTCGATCAATACGGCGCAGGTGGCCGCGAATGGCTGCAGGTGATCGACCAGGGCCTCGTCATATCCGCCCGGGCGATTGGCGGCCCCCAGCATGCCGACCATTACTTCGCCGCGATAAAGCGGCAGGCCCATGAAGGAATCGAGGGGCGGATGGCCGGGCGGCAATCCGCCTCGGCGCGGATCGCTGCTCGGCGAATTGGACAGGACCGGACGGCCGGTGGTGAGGGTATTGCCGAAGAGCGTTTTCAGATTGCGGAACTCGAAACCGCCACTGATGTACTTCTCGTAGAGCTGGCGCGAGGCATCGTCCCAGGAAATGTCTGTGATGGCATACGGCCGCAGGAACGGGGCGCCCGAGTCATCGCGGAAGACCTCGCAGATGAAGCCGTACCGGCTGTCGGTGATGTCGAGCAGATGGGTCAGCAGCCGGTCGAAGGTCGGATGCGGGTCGGCATCCGCAATGAAATCGGATTGCGCTTCGCTTACCGCATGCAACATGCGGTTCTGTTCGAGGAACATCAGCTCGATCCGCTTGCGGTCGCCGATATCCCGCGTAATGGAAAGCATGCAGGGCTCGCCATCGAGCTCGATGATGCTGGCGGAGAACAGGGTGTCTAAGATCCGCCCGGACTTGTGGCGGAAGCGGGCTTCGAAGTTGGCCAGTTCGCCCTTGTCGCGGAGCAGGGCGACTACCCGGTCGCGTTGCGCAGCTTCCGGCCAGATGCCCAGTTCCACGGTCGTTCTGCCGATCGCTTCGCCTTGGGTGAAACCGAAAACCCTTTCGAATGCCGGGTTGACATCGATATAACGCCCTGCGGCCAAGGAACTGATGACGATGGCGTCGGGACTGGCGGAAAAAACGCGCGACAGCTTTTTTTCGGAAAGGCGCAGCGCGGACTCGGTTTGCTTGTGCTCGTGACTGATCTGCTCAAGCAGCGTGTCATGCGTCCAGGCCAGTTCGGATTCATGCGATTCCAGCTCGGCGACGCGCTTTCGCAGTGCGTCCAGCTCGGCGTGCAGAAGGGATGTTTTGTCCTCAGGCAAATTCATGTTCGGCGGAAGCATGGCTTGTCCGGTGAATTCTCCGCCGAATTACCGCCCACCTCAAGCACAAACATGAAGGCATGCAGGACAAATGCCCCTGACGAGGCGGCCGCAGGGCCGCCTCGTGAAACCGGGCAAGGGGTTATTTCGGCCGCTTGTCGATGACGCGCTTGGCCTTGCCGATGGAGCGCTCGATGGCGGACTGGGCGACGACGCGCACCTGGGTGGACACGCCGATGTAGGACTTGATGTGATGCTGCAGCTCCTTTGCCGCCGCCTGCTGCTCGGCCGCCGGGGCCTGCGCGAACTCGGGCTTCATTTCCACCAGCACGTCCAGTTCGTCCATGTGCTCGGGGCGGGAGACTTCCAGCACGTAATGCGGCGCCAGCTTCGGCTGCTTGAGGATCATTTCCTCGATCTGCGAGGGGAAGACGTTCACGCCGCGGATGATGAGCATGTCGTCGGAGCGGCCGGTGATCTTGTCCATGCGGCGGAAGGAGCGCGCCGTGGGGGCGAGCAGGCGGGTGAGGTCGCGGGTGCGGTAGCGGATGATCGGCAGCGCCTCCTTGGCCAGCGAGGTAAATACCAGTTCCCCCGTTGCACCGTCGGGCTGCACTTCGCCGGTCACCGGGTCGATGATCTCCGGGTAGAAGAAATCCTCCCAGATCACCAGGCCGTCCTTGGTCTCGATGCACTCGCAGGCAACGCCGGGGCCCATGACTTCGGAGAGGCCATAGATGTCGACCGCATCGATGCCCATGCGCTTTTCGATTTCCGCACGCATCTGGTTGGTCCACGGCTCGGCGCCGAAGATGCCGATCTGCAGCGAGCACTTGGACGGGTCGTGGCCCTGGCGCTCGAACTCGTCGGCGATGGCCAGGCTGTAGGAGGGCGTGACCATGATGATGTCCGGTTTGAAGTCGATGATGAGCTGCACCTGCTTTTCGGTCTGGCCGCCGGACATCGGGATCACCGTGCAGCCGAGGCGCTCGGCGCCGTAATGGGCGCCGAGGCCGCCGGTGAAAAGGCCGTAGCCATAGGCGACATGCACGATATCGCCGGGGCGGCCGCCGGATGCGCGGATGGAGCGCGCCATCAGGTCGGCCCAGATGTCGATGTCCCTCTGCGTGTAGCCGACCACGGTCGGCTTGCCGGTGGTGCCGCTCGATGCGTGGATGCGCACCACCTGTTCGCGCGGCACGGCGAACATATTGAAGGGATAGTTCTCGCGCAGATCCTGCTTGGTGGTGAAGGGAAACTTCGCCAGGTCGGAGAGCTGCTTCAGGTCCTCCGGCCTGACGCCGGCGGCGTCGAACTTCTTCCTGTAATGCGGCACGTTGTCGTAGGCATGCTTGAGCGACCACTGCAGGCGCTGCAGCTGCAGCGCGGCGACCTCGTCGCGGCTGGCCGTTTCGATCGGCTCAAGTTCGCCCGGTTTTGGCATTTTCGATGGCATGGCTGTCTCCTCCTGTGTTGCCTGCTGCTCTCCCGTGTTTTCTCAGACGCGCTCGATGACGAGCGCGATGCCCTGGCCGACGCCGATGCACATGGTGCACAGGGCATAGCGTCCGCCCGAGCGGTGCAGCTGATACATGGCGGTAGTCACCAGGCGCGCGCCGCTCATGCCGAGCGGGTGGCCCAGCGCGATGGCGCCGCCGTTCGGATTCACCTGCGGCGCATCGTCGGGCAGGCCGAAGTCGCGCGTCACCGCCAGCGCCTGCGCGGCAAAGGCCTCGTTGAGCTCGACGACGTCCATTTGCTCGAGCTTTAGTCCGGTGCGCTCTAGCAGCTTGCGCGTCGCCGGTGCCGGACCGAAGCCCATGATGCGCGGCGGCACGCCGGCGGTGGCCATGCCGACGATGCGGACACGCGGCGTCAGGCCGTGCTTTTTCGCGGCGTCCTCCGAGGCGAGCAACAGGGCGCAGGCGCCGTCGTTCACCCCCGAAGCGTTTCCCGCCGTCACGCTGCCGTCCTCGCGCACGATGGGTTTCAGCTTCGCCAGGTTCTCCAGGCTGGTGTCGGCGCGCGGATGCTCGTCCTGGGCGACGATCTTTGGCTCGCCCTTTTTCTGTGCGATTTCGACCGGCACGATCTCGTTGTCGAAGCGGCCGGCGGCCTGGGCCGCGACTGCGCGCTGCTGGGAGCGCAAGGCGAAGGCGTCCTGGTCGGCGCGCGAAATCTTCAGCTCGTCGGCGAGGTTTTCCGCCGTTTCCGGCATGGCGTCGGTGCCGTGGAGCTTCTTCATCAGCGGATTGACGAAGCGCCAGCCGATGGTAGTGTCGAAAATCTGCGCGTTGCGCGAGAAGGCCGCATCGGCCTTGCCCATGACGAAAGGCGCGCGCGTCATGCTCTCGACGCCGCCGGCGATCATCAGATCGGTGTCGCCGGCGCGGATGGCGCGCGCCGCGCTGCCGACGGCATCCATGCCCGAGCCGCAGAGGCGATTGATCGTGGCGCCGGGCACCGTCAGCGGCAGGCCGGAAAGGAGCAGGGCCATGCGCGCGACATTGCGATTGTCCTCGCCGGCCTGGTTGGCGCAGCCGTAGAGGACGTCGTCGATGGCGCTCCAATCGAGATCCGGATGGCGCTGCATCAGCGCCTTGAGGGGCAGGGCGGCCAGGTCGTCGGCACGCAGGGATGCCAGCACGCCGCCGTAGCGTCCGATGGGGGTGCGCACGGCGTCGCAGATGAAGGCTTCTTTCAACTCAATCTCCTTGTGGTTTGACCAGCTCGCCCGCAATGCGATGTGACTTGCCGCGGAAAAGTGCGATGCGCTTGCCGTCCTGATTGCGGACTTCAATGTCGTAGATGCCGCTGCGGCCGGCGAGCGCGCGCTCCTCGCCGATGGCGGTCAGCACATCGCCGGCCTGCGCCGGCGCCAGGTACTCGATGGTGCAGCCGGAGGCGACGGCATTGTGGTTGTGGCTGTTGCAGGAATAGGCGAAGGCGGAATCGGCCAGCGTGAAGATGAAGCCGCCGTGGCACATGCCGTGGCCGTTTACCATGTCTTCCGTCACCTTCATGGCCATGCGGGCATAGCCGGGGCGGATCTCGTCCAGGGCGATGCGCAAAAACCGCGAGGTACGGTCGAGACGGTACATCTCGCGGCCGGCAGCCTCGGCCAGTTCCTGGGATTTTCTCTGTGCGGTCATGGATGGAGTTTACTTCCCTGTGAAGGCCGGCGGGCGTTTCTCCATAAACGCCTCAACCCCCTCGCGGTAGTCCTCGCTGCGGCCGAGTTCGCGCTGGGTGTCGCGCTCAAGGTCGAGTTGCTGCTCCAGCGTGTTGGCCGCAGAAGCGTACAGCGTGCGTTTGGTGGCGGCATAGCCGAGCGGCGGCCCTTGCGCAAAGCGGGCGGCGAGCGCCTCGGCCTCCGGCATGAGCCGGTCGTCGTCGACGCACTTCCAGATCAATCCCCAGGATTCCGCCTGTTCGGCGGGGAGTCTGTCGCCCGTCAGCGCCAGACCCAGGGCCCGCGCCGTGCCGGCCAGGCGCGGCAGGAAATGGCTGCCGCCGCAATCCGGCATCAAACCCAGCTTGCAAAAGGCCTGAATGAATACGGCCGAGCGCGCCGCCAGGACGATGTCGCAGGCAAACGCCAGATTGGCGCCGGCGCCGGCGGCAGCGCCATTGACCGCGGCAATGACGGGCAGGGGCAGCGCTCGCAGGGCCAGTACCAGCGGTTTGTAATGAGTCTCGATGGAATGGCCCAGGTCGGGCGGCGGTGCGCCGGGCGGGGCGACGCGCTCGGCCAGATCCTGCCCGGTGCAGAAGGCGCGGCCGGCGCCTGTCAGGACCAGGGCGCGGGCGCCCTCGGCGCGGACGCGCTGGATGGCCTGGCGCAGTTCGCCGTGCATTGCCGCAGTGAAGCTGTTCAGCTTGTCCGGCCGGTTCAGCGTGATGCGGGCGATGCCGTCACGGAACGCATAGAGGACGCTGCTCATGTGGGTCTACCCATTTGAAATGATACAGAGAACTATTCTGTGAAGTTTCGGCAGGTATCGTTTTACATCTCCGCCGCCATGCTACATAATTCAGCTCTGTCAGACAACATGCAAGATGCTGCCTTATGGTCAAGGTCTATTCCCTCGAAGGCGTGACACCAGTCGTGCATCCTACGGCCTTTGTCCATGCATCGGCCGTCCTCATCGGCGACGTCATTGTTGGCGCCGACTGCTACATCGGGCCGAATGCCTGCCTGCGGGGAGACTTTGGCCGCATTCGCGTCGAGCAGGGCGTCAACATCCAGGATTGCTGCATCGTGCATGGCTTTCCAGAACGTGACACCGTGATCGAGGAAAACGGGCATATCGGCCATGGCGCCGTCCTGCATTGCTGCCGGATAGGCCGCAATGCGCTGGTCGGCATGAATGCCGTGGTGATCGACAACGCCGAGGTCGGGGAATTCTCCATTGTGGCCGCCATGGCCTTTGTCAAGGCCGGCATGATAGTGCCGGCGAAAAGCCTGGTGGCAGGCATTCCGGCCAAGGTGGTGCGCGCATTGACCGAGCAGGAAATGGCCTGGAAGACCGAAGGCACGGTGCTCTATCAGCAACTGGCACGAAGCTCCTTGGCGTCCATGGTTGAAACCGAGGCGCTGACGGAAGTCGAAGCCGACCGCAAGCGCATCATTCTGCCCGATATCAAGCCGCTCATCGAAGCCAAGGCAGAGTGGGCCGAGGCAGCAGCCGAAAACAAGGACGAATAGTCGTCCGGGCGCCTGTCTTCCCTCTGTAGAGGGGTCATAATGTGATATTATGACCAGCTCCATGAAACCTATAGCGTTTCCCCGAATGGCTATCCGCCGGCGTTCGCTGGTCGGCTTTCTCGGCGCTTCTTCTTCAGCATCAACCAGCAAGGAAACAGCATGAAAATCCATGAATACCAGGGCAAGGAGATCCTGAGAAGGTTCGGGGTCGCCACGCCGCGCGGCAAGGCCTGCTTTTCCGTCGCCGAGGCGGTCAAGGCGGCCGAGGAACTCGGCGGCAAGGCTTGGGTCGTCAAGGCGCAGATCCATGCCGGCGGCCGCGGCAAGGGCGGCGGCGTCAAGGTGGCGAAATCGCCGGATGAAGTGCGCCAGTACGCCGGCCAGATCCTCGGCATGCAGTTGAAGACGCACCAGACCGGACCGGAGGGACAGAAAGTGCGCCGCCTGCTCGTCGAAGAAGGCGCCGACATCAAAAAGGAACTCTACGTCGGCATGGTGGTGGAT
>JADFDL010000083.1 GCA_018262875.1 Rhodocyclaceae bacterium
TGTCCTTCGCCAGCAGGGCGTACTGGTAGACCCAGCCGACGCCGGTGGCGTCCGGGCCGATCTGCGGGGTGATGCCCTTCGGCATGCGGCCGGAAGCGAAGTTGAGGTACTCGAGCACGCGCGAACGCGCCCAGTAGATGTCGGTGCCGTCCTCGAAGATGATGTAGACGAAGGAGGCGCCGAAGAAGGAGAAGCCGCGCACCACCTTCGACTTCGGCACCGACAGCATGGCGGTGGTGAGCGGATAGGTGACCTGGTCCTCCACCACCTGCGGCGCCTGGCCGGGCACTTCGGTGTAGACGATGACCTGCACGTCGGAGAGGTCCGGCAGGGCGTCGATCGGCGTGCGCAGGATGGCGAAAATCCCCGCCAGCACGATGAAGAGCGTGGCCAGCAGGACGAGGAAGCGGTTGCGCGCCGACCAGTCGATGACGGCATTCAGCATCTCAGTGGCCCGAGTGCGCGGAGGATCGCACCGCGCCCTTCGCTTCCAGCTTGAAGATCACCCATTCGCCCGGCTTGCGCTCGACGAACTCGAAGGCGATCGGGCTGCCCGGCTGCAGCTTGCCCAACAGCGACGGATTGGCCAGCACGAAATCCATGGTCATCGCCGGCCAGCCGAGGCTGGCGACCGGATCGTGGCTGACGCTCACCGTGCCGGCGGCGGCATCGATGGATTTCAGCGTGCCCTCCGCCTTGTGCGAGGCCGATGCGGGTTTCGCCGTCTCACCGGGACTGACTTTGCCGAAGCCGCCCAAGCCACCGAGTGCCGCCTTGAGGTTGCTTTCCGCGTCGATGAGGAAGTTGGCGGCGACCACCACCGGCTCGCCCTCCTTGACGCCCTCCAGCACCTCGACGTAATCGCCGCTGCGCGCGCCGAGCTTCACTTCGCGCGGCTCGAAGCGGCCCGCTTTTGCGTTCCCTCCAGACTGGACCAGCACGACGCGGCGCACGCCGCTGTCGATCACGGCCGAGCTCGGCACCGCCAGCACTTTTGCACCACTTGCCGCCGACAGCTCCAGCGAGGCGAACATGGCCGGCTTGAGCAGCCCGCCGAGATTGGCCAGCTCCACCCGCACCGGCACGCTGCGCGTCTCCGCCTTCAGTGTCGGATAGACGTAGGTCACCGTGCCCTCGAAGATTTTGTCGGGATAGGCGCCGATGCGCACCTTCGCCTGCTGGCCGACGCGCACCCGCCCGATGTCCTGCTCGAAGACGTCGGCGACCGCCCACACCGAGGACAGGTCGGCCACCTGGTAGAGCATCTCGCCCGGCATGAAGCGCATGCCGGCGACGGCCTTCTTCTCCATGACGATGCCGGAAGCCGGCGCGCGCAGCGTCAGCGTGCGCCGCACCTCGCCGCCCTCGCGCAGGCGGGCGATCTGCTCGTCGGAAATGTCCCAGTTGCGCAGGCGCGAAAGGCCGGAGTCGGCGAGCTGCTTCATGCCGGCCTGCGCTTCCGGCCCGGCGTCCCGGAGCGACTCGCGGCCCTGCGCGGCGATGGCGTATTCCTTCTGCGCCGAGACCAGCTCCGGGCTGTACACCTCGGCCAGCGGCTGGCCGCGGCCGACCGCCTGGCCGGTGGCGTTGACGTGCAGCTTCTCGATCCAGCCCTCGAACTTCGGCGAGACGGTGTGCAGGCGGCGCTCGTCGACCTCGATGCGGCCGCTGGCGCGCACGCCGCGCGACAGCTCGCGCAGCGCCGCGATTTCCGTGCGCACGCCGAGCTTCTGCACCTTCTCGGTACTGACGACAATGCCGCTGCCGGCATCAGCAGTCTCCTCGCCCTCGTACACCGGGATATAGTCCATGCCCATCGGGTCTTTCTTAGGCACCGGCGAGGTGTCGGGCAGGCCCATCGGGTTGCGGTAGAAGAGCAGCTTGCGTTCCTGCTGCGCGCCTTTCGCCGCGGCTTGCGGCGCGGCCGTCTCATGACCGCCGCGGCTGCCGAGCCAGTAGCCGGCGCCCAGTGCGGCGGCTACAAGCAACAGGACAACGATTGCCGTTTCTTTCTTCATAGTTCTTCTCCCAGCAGCCGTTCGATGTCGGCGAGGCGGAATTGCGCCTCGGCCTGCGCCTTGAGGCGGTCCAGCCTGGCCTTGCGGATCTGCCGCTGCGCGTCGAGCAGCGTGGCGAAATCCAGCCGGCCCGTCTCGTAGCCGGCCAGCGCCGCCTTGAAGGCCAGGTCGGCCTGCGGCAGCAGGGCGGTGGCCACCAGCGTTTCCAGGCGCCGCGCCGAATCCAGCGCCGACAGGTTCTCCGCCAGTTCGGCGGAAACCTGGTTGAGCGCCGCCTCCTTGCGCGAGCGCGCGGCGGCCGCCATCGCCGCCGCCTCGCGTTCCTGCGAGCGGCGGCTCTCCTGCTGCAGCGGGATGTTCACCTCGAACATCAGCTCCCATTCCGTGACGCGGTTGCGCGTCTGGATCGGCGAGACGCCGACGGTGAGGTCGGGGTAGCGGTTCTTCGTCACCAGCTCGCGGTTCTTCTCGGCCGCGGCGATCTGCGCTTCCTGCGCGGCCAGCTGCGGGTTGGCGGCGAGCAGGCGCGCCTCCAGCGCGGCGTAATCGAGCTTCGCCGGGGCGGGCAGCGGGCGCAGCGCCTGCGGTTCCGCCAGCGGCGCGGCGGCCGGCCGGCGCAGCAGGACGTTCAAGCGCGCCGCGGCATGGTGGTGCTCGGTCTCCAGCATCAGCAGTTCGCTGCGCAGCGCCGTGCGCTCGACCTGGGCGCGCACCACGTCCTGCTGCGGCACCAGGCCGTCCGAATAGCGCGCCTGGGTGAGTTGCTCCAGGCTGCCGCCCAGGCGCAGCAGCTCCTCCGCCAGTTTGCGGCTCTGGCCGACGAGGTAGTACTGGGCGAAGGCGGTCTTCACCTTCGCCGCCAGCTCGGCCCAGGTGCCGCTGCGGCGCGCCTGCGCCTGCGCCGCGTCGGCCTCGGCGACTTCGCGTTTCAGGTCGCGCTTGCCCCACAGCGGGATGGTCTGCGCCACGGTGTACTTCGCGCTGCCGACGCGCGCCGGCAGCAGGTTGAAGTCGCCGTTGCCCATCTGGTTGCCGACGTCGCGCAGCTCCAGCCGCCCCATCGGGTCGGGCAGGGCGCCGGCCGGCTGCACGCGCTCGCGCGCCGCCTCGGCCTCGAAGCCCATCGCCGCCAGCTCCGGATTCCGTTGCCGCGCCAGCTCGAGGAGTTCCTCGACGCGCGCGCCCGGCGCGGGCGCCTGCGCAACCGCCAGGCCGGCCCACAGGCCGGCGCCGAGCGCCAGCACTCTCAGCCTGTCTCGTCGCATGCCGCCTCCCGCCACAAAATTATTTCGCCGCCTCGATGCGCGAGATGACGTATTGGCCATCGGCGCCCTTGACGAGGAAGAAGTTCACCTTCTGCTCCGGCTTGAGGCCGGCAAGCAGTTTGGCGTCCTGCGCCTTGATGTCCATGGTCATGGCCGGCCACTTGATGGCGGGAATCGGTTCGTGGGCCAGCTTGACGACGCCGGCGGCGGCATCGACCTTCTTGACGACGCCCTTGCCGGGGACTTCGTCGGCGGCAAGGGCGGCAAGGGGGGCGGTGGCGAGCAGCAGGATTGCGAGCAGCTTCTTCATGTTTGATCTCCTTGTGGAAAATTCAGCGATGGCTTTCGAAGACGGCGCTCCGGCCGTTCTTGTCGAAAGACACCACGTCGTAGGCATCCTTCTTCCCCGGCACTTCCATGCCGGGCGAGCCGAGCGGCATGCCCGGCACCGACAGGCCGGAAACCGCCGGCTTCTCGCGCAGCAGGCGCTGGATGGCGGAGGCCGGCACATGGCCCTCGATGACATAGCCGCCGACCCTGGCGGTGTGGCAGGAAGTCAGTCGCTGCGGCACGGCGAAACGCCGCTTCACCGACTCCATGTCGGCGGTCGCGACGGTCTTCACCTTGAAGCCATTGGCCTCGAGATGTTCCGCCCAGGCGCTGCAGCAGCCGCAGTTGGGGTCCTTGTGCATCTCCACCTCGGGCAATGTTTCGGCACGGGCGCCTGACGTTGCCAGCGCGAACAACACGGCGAACAACAAACCGCTTGTCTTCATTTGCCCTCCTGCGGAACTGGCGGCCGGAAGGCCGGTGTGGCGCGGCGCAGCCGCTTTCGGCCGATCGTGCCGATGCCCCGCTTCATGTGTCTCGTTCATGTTTTTTACTCCCGATTCAGATGGCCGCGCGGCGCAGCCGCAGCGCGTTGGTGACGACCGAGGCGGAGCTGAAGCTCATGGCCAGCGCGGCGATCAGCGGCGACAACAGCAGGCCGAAGAACGGATAGAGCACGCCGGCCGCGATCGGCACGCCGAGCGCGTTGTAGAGGAAGGCGAACAGAAGGTTCTGCCGCATGTTGCGCACGGCGGCGAGCGACAGCCGGCGCGCGCTGGCGATGCCGCGCAGGTCGCCCCTCACCAGCGTGATCTGCGCGCTGTTCATCGCCACGTCGGTGCCGGTGCCCATGGCGATGCCGACGTCGGCGCGCGCCAGCGCCGGCGCGTCGTTGATGCCGTCGCCGGCCATGGCGACAACGCGGCCTTCGGCCTGAAGTCGGGCCACCAGGTCATTCTTATCCTGTGGCTTCACCTCGCCGTAGACTTCCTCGATGCCGAGCTTGCGGCCGACGGCGCGGGCGGTGGTAAGACCATCGCCGGTGGCCATGATGATGGTCAGGCCGCCGGCGCGCAGCGCTTCCAGCGCTTCGGGCGTGGACTGCTTGATCGGATCGGAGACCGCGACGAGGCCGGCCGCGCGGCCTGCGACGGCAAGAAACATCACGCTGGCGCCTTCCAGGCGCAGGGCTTCGGCCTGCTGCGCCAGCGGGCGCCAGTCGACGCCCTCTTCCTCCATCAGCGCGGTGTTGCCGAGGGCGATAGTCAGTCCCTCCACCGCGCCGCGCACGCCGATGCCCGAGGCGGATTCGAATTTCTCCGGTGCGCCGAGCTTGAGTTCCCGTCGGCGCGCCTCGGCGACGATGGTCTGCGCCAGCGGATGCTCGGCCCCCTGGTCGAGGCTGGCGGCGAGGCGCAGCACCTCGGCTTCGCTGTTGCCTGCCGCCGCGACCACGCCATGGAAAGCCGGCTTGCCCTCGGTCAGCGTGCCGGTCTTGTCCACGATCAGGGTGTCGACCTTGCGCAGATTCTCGATCGCTGCCGCGTCACGGAACAGCACGCCGTGGGTTGCCGCCTTGCCGGTGGCGACCATCACCGACATCGGTGTCGCCAGTCCGAGCGCGCAGGGGCAGGCGATGATCAGCACCGCCACCGCATTGATGAGGCCGTAGGCCCAGGAGGGCTGCGGGCCGAAGAAGCCCCAGCCGAAAAGCGTGATGAGCGCGATCGCCACGACACCGACGACGAACCAGCCGGCGACGACGTCGGCCATGCGCTGCATCGGCGCGCGCGAGCGCTGCGCCAGCGCCACCATCTGCACGATCTGAGCCAGCACCGTCTGCGCGCCGATCTTCTCGGCGCGCATCACCAAGGCACCACTGGTGTTCAGCGTGGCGCCGATCAGCTTGTCGCCGGCGGACTTGCCCACCGGCATCGGCTCGCCGGTGAGCATGGATTCGTCCACCGCGCTGTCGCCGGCGAGGACCACGCCGTCCACCGGCACCTTCTCGCCCGGCCGCACGCGCAGGCGGTCGCCGGGATGCACGTGGGTGAGCGGAATATCCTCCTCGCTGTCGTTCTCGCGGATGCGCCGCGCCGTCTTCGGCGCGAGTCCCAGCAGGGCGCGGATGGCGGCGCCGGTTTCCGAGCGCGCCTTGAGTTCCAGCACCTGGCCGAGCAGGGTGAGCGAAACGATCACGGCGGCGGCCTCGAAATACACGGCGACATGGCCTGCCACGCGGAACGAGGGCGGGAAGATGCCGGGCAGCACAGTCGCCGTCACGCTGTAGGTCCAGGCCGCGCCGGTGCCGAGGCCGATCAGGGTCCACATGTTCGGGCTGCGGTTCTTCACCGACTGCGCGCCGCGCACGAAAAACGGCCACCCCGCCCACAGCACGACGGGCGTCCCCAGGGCGAGTTCGGCCCAAGGCCGGGCGGCGCCGAGGAGCGTGTCGAAAAGACCACCGGACATGGCGATCACGATCACCAGCGCCGTCAGCGGCAGGGTGCGCCAGAACCGGCGACGGAAATCGGCCAGTTCGGGATTCGCGCCCTCCTCCAATTCGGGCAGCACCGGCTCCAGCGCCATGCCGCACTTCGGGCAGGTGCCGGGACCGATCTGCCGCACTTCCGGGTGCATCGGACAGGTGTATTCCGTACCCGCCGGGACAGCCTCTGCCGGCGCCGCGGCGGGCGCCAGATAGCGTTGCGGATCGGCTTTGAACTTTGCCAGGCACTTGACGCTGCAGAAGCGGTAGGTGCGGCCGGCGTAATCGGCTGCGTGCGGCGAATCCGGCTTGACGGCCATACCGCAGACCGGGTCCGTATCGGCGGCCGGCGCATCGCGATGGTGGTGAGCGTGTTCCATAGTGTCGTGCCTCCGGATCGTGACGGCGTTCGGCTTACTTCGCCGGCATCGGCATCTGGCCATCCTGACGCCGCATCATCTGCTCCATCATCGTCTGCATCATGTCGAGCCGCTTCTCCATGTGCTCAAGGCGTTTCTCCATGGCGGCGTGCGCGGCCGGGTCGTGCGCGCCGGCGCCGCCCATCATGCCCATTCCTCCCTGGCCCATCATTCCTCCCTTGCCCATCATGCCGCCCCGCATCATCGGGCAGGCGTCGTGATCGTGCTGTGCCGCTTTCGCCGCGGGCTTGGCCGGCGCTGCCTTCTTCTGCGGCGCGGGGGTGTCGTGCTTGTGTGTATCGTCGGCCAGGGCCGTTGCGGCCAGGGCGAGGCTGGCTGCCAGGGCGATGAGTGTCTTCATGGTCTTGCTCCTTGTGCGGCCGGGATCAATGTCCGGCATGGGTTGAGACGGGTTTCGAAAGCGGCGTGAAACGGGCGGTTTGGGCTTCCCCGCCGGGCAGGGTGATGCTGACCTCCACCGTCATGCCGGGCGTCGAGGCGTACTTGGCGAAGCCCTTCATGCGGTTGCCGCCGCCGGGCGTCAGCGTGGATGTGGCCTTGAGCCTGCCGGCCGTCATCTTCGCGCTTCCCTTGGCGCCCCGGACATCCAGCGGGTTCTGGGCGTGGTCGGTGACGTACACGGCGATCGGGGTTTCGCGCACGGTTTTGCTGCTCTTCACGACCACCAGTTCGAAATGATTGGGACCGG
>JADFDL010000084.1 GCA_018262875.1 Rhodocyclaceae bacterium
GGAATCCAGGGCAGCAGCGTGAGGTGCATGAAGCAGGTGTTGCTGCGACCCTCCTCGAAGCCCATCTGGCGGATCGCTTCCAGAAACGGCAGCGACTCGATGTCGCCCACCGTGCCGCCGACTTCGACAATGGCGACATCCGCCCCCTGGGCGCCGTTCTTGATGTGCAGCTTGATCTCGTCGGTGATGTGCGGGATGACCTGCACGGTGCGGCCGAGGTAATCGCCGCGGCGCTCCTTCTTGATCACCGACTCGTAGATCTGGCCGGTGGTGAAGTTGTTGCGCTTGCCCATCCGGGCCCGCGTGAAGCGTTCGTAATGGCCGAGGTCGAGGTCGGTCTCGGCGCCGTCCTCGGTGACGAACACCTCGCCGTGCTGGAACGGGCTCATCGTTCCCGGGTCGACGTTGATGTAGGGATCGAGCTTGAGGTGGGTAACCTTGATGCCGCGCGATTCGAGGATGGCGCCGAGCGAAGCGGCAGCGATGCCCTTGCCCAGGGAGGACACGACACCGCCTGTAACGAAGACGTACTTGGTCATTTGGACTACGTCTGCAGGAAAGCCAAATGATAGCCGAAAACGTCCGCCGCATAAAGCCGCGGGCGGCGAATTTTCCATGCGCTCGCCGTACTGCGCAGACTGACTTTACCGGTTCAGTCCTCGGCCAGCCTTTCGCTATGGCCCCATAACCGGTAGGCCCAGAAGCCCTCTTCGGTGGCGATGCGCCGGCGCAGCTCTTCCGGGGCGAAACCGGTGACGCGGCGCGTCTGCCGGCACAGGTGGGACTGATCGGCGTAACCATTGTTGCTGGCCACCTCGCTCCAGTTTACGTCGCCGTCCTTGAGCGCCGTCACCACGTCGAAGAAGGCCTGCTCGGAGCGCCCGCGACCGCGCAGCTCGCGCAAGGTCTGTCCGGTCCACTGCTTGATGCGGCGTTCGAACTGGCGCTGGCTGCGACCGAGGCCGGAAGTGGCGGCGCGCAGCGCCAGACTGCGCGACCAGTCGTTGAGCAATCGGCCGGTGAACGTTGCCTGCGGCCGCGCTGCGCGCCAGCGTGGCCGCAGGAACGATTCGATGAGCGCAACCCGATGCGCGTCGTCGATAGCCTCATCGATGCTGCGGCACAGCCCGAGCCAGTCTGCATCGAACACCTCGTCGACAGGGGCCACCTTGTTGACCCAGCCGCTCGGATCGATGCCGGTCAGCTGCTGCAGCGCATCGGGCATGATCAGCAGTACCATGGCGTGCATCGGCCCAGGATTGCGCACGATGACCGGCCGGACAAAAGGGCCGCTGAAGGTCATCCGGCCGAGCGGGCCGTTACGACTGTCAGCCTGAACTTGACGATCAGAATCAAGCAGCTCGAAATTGCCTTCAAAATACCAGTTGATCGCGCAAGTCGGCGAAGCGGGAAAATAATTGCAGCGCTCTTCGCTCGCCAGCTCGACGCCGCGCGTGTCGCGGCTCATGACGGCGCGAATGCAGGAGGCCAGCGCAACGGGTGGCAGCCAGATATCGGCACGCGCGCCGCTGAATGGGGCGCCGGGCTCGCGCGGCAAGGGCTCGATGCGCTTCATGCTGAAATTCGCACTTGAGGACTGCATTCCACGATTCAAGCCCCGGTTATGCCGTTTCGTCGCAAACCGGTCGCGGCTGTCGCGGCGATTGGGCTATGGTGTCGGAAACGTTCAAGACCTGTTCCTTGTCGTCAAATAGGATATCCACAGGTTTCCTTTTATGCGGGAGTGTTCATGCAGCCAGTCAGCTTGCGCAACGTCAGCAAAGTCTATCACCTCGATGCGGTGGAAGTCGCCGCCCTCAACGCCGTCAGTCTCGACATCGAGGCGGGCCGCTTCACGGTCATCAGCGGGCCTTCGGGCAGCGGCAAGACGACGCTGCTCAACCTGATCGGCTGCATCGACCGGCCCGACCGCGGCGAGGTCGTCGTCGCCGGCCAGGCGGTGCAGGCCATGACGGACGACGCGCTGTCGGATTTTCGCGCCCGCCACATCGGCTTCGTCTTCCAGAACTTCAACCTGCTGCCGGTGTTAAGCGCCTACGAGAACATCGAGTACCCGCTCTTGCTCGGAAAAGTGGCGCCGGCCGAGCGCCGGCGGCGCGTGCGCGACCTGCTCGATGCGGTCGGCCTGGCCGAACGCGGCGACAGCCGCCCGGGCCAGCTCTCCGGCGGCCAGCGCCAGCGCGTCGCCATCGCCCGCGCCCTGGTGCACGCGCCGGCGCTGGTGCTGGCCGACGAGCCCACCGCCAACCTCGACCGCCAGACCGGCGCGTCCATCATCGCCCTCATGCACACCCTGCAGCAGGAGCGCGGCGTGTCGATCGTCGTCTCCTCGCACGACCCGCATGTGCAGGCCGCGGCCGACGCCTCCGTTTTCATCCGCGACGGGCTCATCGTCGCCAGCAAAGAGGAGGCCGCAGCATGAACGCGCGCGCCCTTCTCTCGCTCGCCCTGCGCAACCTCCTGCGCAACCGCCGCCGCTCGCTCGCCACCTTGCTGGCGATGGTGGTCGGCCTCACCGCGATCCTGCTCTTCGGCGGCTATCGCGCCAACATTCTCTACGGCATGCAGACCGGCTTCGTCCAGCAAAGCGGCCACCTGCAGATTCAGCGCCGCGGCTATTTCCTCGATGGCGGCGACAACCCGACCGCCTACGGCATCGCCGACTACCGGAAGATCATCGCGGCGATCCGCAGCGACAACACGCTGGCGCCGCTGGTGGTGGAAGCAACCCCTTCGCTTCGGCTGGGCGGCATTGCCGGCAACTTCACCGCCGGCGTCTCGCGTTCGGTCATGGCCATCGGCCTGGTGCCGGAAGAGAGCAACCGCATGCTGGCCTGGAACGATTACGACATGGTGAGCTACGCGCGGCCGCTGCCGCTCGCCGGCGCCGGCGCCGACGCCGTGGTGATCGGCAGCGGCCTGGCGCGCAAGCTCCAGCTCTGCGCCGTGCTGGCGGTTCCGGATTGCCGCCAGGCATCGGCAGCAGGCGATGCGCCGGCAACGAAAAATGCGACTGACGCAGGCGCGCCCGAGGACGTGCTCGCCCTCTCGGCGCTGGAAAAGGCGCAGCAGCCGCCCGCGGCGCAGAACCGCATCGAGATGCTGGCCGCCACGGCGGGCGGCGCGCCCAACGTCGCCAGCCTGGTCGTGATCGAGGCCAAAAACATGGGCATCAAGGCCATCGATGACCTTTACATGGCCATGAACCTGTCGCAGGCGCAGAAGTTGATCTATGGCGCCGGCGTGCCGGCCGTCACCGCAATCGCCCTTCAGTTGCATCACACCGCGCAGATGCCGGCGGCGCGCGCGCGCCTTGCCGCCCTGCTGGAGAGCGAATTCCCGGATGAGCCGCTCGAACTGCTCGACTTCCAGACGCTCAATCCGATGTATGGCCAGACCGACCAGTTCATGGGCTCCATGTTCGGCTTCATCGCCATGCTGATCGGCGTCATCGTCCTCTTCACCATCGGCAACACCATGAGCACGGCGGTGATGGAGCGCACGACGGAGATTGGCACCCTGCGCGCCATCGGGCTGCGCCGCTCGGGTATCCGCCGCCTGTTCATGTGCGAGGCCCTGCTGCTCGGCGCCATCGGCTCGGCCGCCGGACTGGTCTGCGCGCTGGGCATCGCCTGGTTGATCAACCACAGCGGCTGGACGTGGACGCCGCCGGGCTATTCCTACGCCTACCTGATCCTGGTGCGCGTCGGGCAGAACACGCCCTTGCTGGTCGGCAGCATTGTCGGCATGATCGGCGTGACGATGGCCTCGGCCTGGTGGCCGGCGCGCCGCGCCGCAAAGCTGGAGATCGTCGATGCCCTGCGCCACGCCTGAGGTTCTGCCATGAAGAAATTCATCGTCTTGCTTGTTGCCCTTCTCCCCCTTGTCGCCGCCTGGGCCGCGCATGGCGCCAGCCCGCAGGAGCTGCTCATCGCCAGCGACGCCGTGCGCAATCCCGATCACGCCTTCGGCCTCACCAACATCCTGGTCGAGTATCGCCAGGGCAAGCAGACCGAGAGCAGCACGCTGGCGATCTACTCCAGGGCCGATCCGCAAGGCGGCCAGTTCCGCAGCCTGGTGCGCTATGTGGCGCCGGCGCGCGATGCCGGCAAGCTGATCCTCTTCAACGGCAAGGACATGTGGTTTTACGATCCGGCCAGCCAGGCCAGCATCCGCCTCTCGCCGCAGCAGCGCCTGCTCGGCCAGGCTTCCAACGGCGATGTGGTGACCGTCAATTTCGCCAGGGACTATCGGGCCGAGACGGCCGTTGAAGAGGAAACCCAGGACGGCGAGCGCAAGCCGCGCCGCTGTTTCAAGCTGGGCATCGTCGCCGACACGACGGACGCCACGTACCGGCGCATCGAGATGTGGATCGACGTCGCCAACAGCCGCCCGGTCAAGGCGCGCTTCTACACAGAAAGCGGCAAGCTGCTGAAGACCGCCTATTACCGCCGCTACCAGAAAATATTCGGCGTCGAGCGGCCGACCGAGACGGTGATCATCGACGGCCTCGAGTCCGACTGGGTCACGGTGATGCGCTATTCCGACTGGGTCAAGCGCGACGTGCCGGAAGCCTGGCTGCAGCGCGACTACCTGCCGCGTTTCCGGCCGGAATGATCCCGCGGTCTGCCTTCGCCGTACTGGCGGCACTGACTTTTTCCGCCCAGGCCGGCGACGGCGAGGCCGACGCTCTGCGCCTGGCCGACGAAGCGCCCGACGCAGTCGCCCCCGCGCGCGATTGGCGCGGTTTCGCCGAACTCGGCCTGGGCGCGGCGCGTCAGCGCAGCGACGGCTCGGTGCGGCACGACCGGCGCCTCTCGTTCGACGTGCGTGTCGACCATGCCTTCGCGGGCGAATGGCGCGCGGTGTTTGCCGACCGGCTCGACATCGGCGATCCGGCGCAGGCGGGCGGCGATCATGCCATCAATACGGTCAAGGAAGCCTACCTCGGCTGGCGCCCGGCGCCGGAGGCGCTGCTCGATTTCGGCCGCATCAACGCCCGCTACGGCGTGGCGACCGGCTACAACCCGACCGACTTCTTTCGCGCCGGCGCGCTGCGTTCCATCGTCTCGATCGACCCGGCCAGCCTGAAGGAGAACCGCCAGGGCAGCGTCATGCTGCGCAGCCAGTGGCTATGGACGGGCGGATCGCTCACCGCGCTGGTTTCGCCCGACCTCGAGCGCCGACCCAGCCGCGACGGTTTCAATCTCGACCTCGGCGCGACCAATCCGCGCGATCGTCTGCTCGTCGCGCTCAGCCAGGAGATCGGCGGCCTCAATCCGCAATTCCTGCTCTATCGCGAAGCCGCGGCGCCGACGCGCTTCGGCCTCAACCTCACCGGCCTGCTGAACGACGCGACGGTGGCGCACGTCGAGTGGTCGGGCGGGCGCGGCGCGGGCCAGCTCGAACAGGCGCTGGGGCAGCCGGCCCGGGCTTCCCACGGCTGGCGCAACCGCCTGGCCACCGGCCTCACTTACACCACGGCAAACAAGCTCTCGCTGACAGCGGAATGGCATTACAACGGCGGCGGCCTCGACGACGCGGGCTGGGAGGCGCTGCGCCGCGGCCCGCCGCTGCCGTACATCCGCTACCGGCTCTGGGGGCGCGATGCGCAGGAGTTGCCGACACGGCAGGCGTTCTTCCTGCGCGCCATGTGGCAGGATGCGCTGATTCCCCACCTCGATCTGACCCTCATGCACAACCGCGATCTCGTCGATGCGAGCCGGCGCACCTGGCTGGAAGCGCGCTACCACGCCGGCGCATGGGATTACGCGCTGCAATGGCAGCGCAGCGGCGGCCAGAAGCTCAGCAGCTACGGCGTGATGCCGGACTCGCGCAGTTGGCAGGCGCTCGTGCGTTACTACTTCAACTGAGCGGGCCTCGGGGAAAAGTCAGCCTGCGCAGCACGGCGGTACGAATCGTCAGCGCAGGAATTCGCGGCTGATGGCACGGAATTCGTCGCTGCCGGCCTGCCGCAGCCATTCGAAGGCGACCATCTCGCGGGAGACGATCTCGGCGCCGTGGGCGCGCATGCGGGCAAGCGCCAGCTCCTTGTCGGACGTCCGGCGCGAACCGACGGCTTCGGCGACGACGAAGACCTGCCTGCCCTGCCCGAGCAGGTCGAGCACAGTCTGCAGGACGCAGACGTGGGACTCGGTGCCGGCCACCACCACTTGCGGCCGATCGCTGCCCGCCAGGCCGTCGAGGCATTTCCCCGCGACGCAAGAGAAGTGCAGCTTCTCGGCAATATTCTCCGGAAAAGTCAGTCCCCGTAATACGGCGACGGTAGGGCCAATGCCTTTCGGATACTGCTCGGAGAACATCGCCGGCACGCCGAGTCGCTCGGCGACCTTCACCAGCCAGACGGCGTTGTCGAGCACCGCCTCGCCCTCGTGAATGTGCGGCAGCAGGCGCTCCTGGATATCCACCACCAGCAGGGCGGAGCGGTCACGGTTCATCAGCATAAGAGATAACCTCCTTCAGCGCAGAGAACACAGAGACACGGAGAGCGCAGAGAAGAACAGGAATAAGGGATTTCTCCGCGTCCTCTGCATCTCTGTGTTCTCTGTGTTGTAGGCGTTTCATGTTTTCAGTTCAGCACGATTACGGAAGTATTCCAGCGCCTCCGGATTGGCGAGGGCCTCGACGTTCTTCACCGGTTCGCCGTGCACGATATTGCGCACAGCCAGCTCGACGATCTTGTTGCTCTTGGTGCGCGGGATGTCGCCGACCTGGAGGATCTTCGCCGGCACGTGGCGCGGCGTGGTGTTCTCGCGGATGACGTCCTTGATGCGTTTGGCCAGCGCGCCGTCGAGGGTCAGTCCCTCGCGCAGCTTGACGAAGAGGACGACGCGGGTGTCCTTCTCCCAGTCCTGGCCGATGACGAGGGATTCGAGCACCTCATGCAGTTTCTCGACCTGGCGGTAGATCTCGGCGGTGCCGATGCGCACGCCGCCGGGATTCAGCGTGGCGTCGGAGCGGCCGTAGATGATGTAGCCGCCGTGGGCGGTCTCCTCCATGAAGTCGCCGTGGCACCAGACGTTCGGGTATTTCTCGAAATAGGCGGCGCGGTACTTCTTCCCGTCGGGATCGTTCCAGAAACCGATCGGCATCGAGGGAAAGGGCTTGAGGCAGACCAGCTCGCCCTTGGTCTTGCGCACCGGGCGGCCCGCCTCGTCGAGCACCCCGACGGCCATGCCGAGGC
>JADFDL010000085.1 GCA_018262875.1 Rhodocyclaceae bacterium
TGCAGCTGAATGACCTTTCCCGCGACGAGCTGGAGCACGTCTTCGCCCGCACGCGCTGGATCAAGGACAAGTTTAAGCGCTACGAACCCTATCACCCGCTGTTCGACCGCACGCTGGTGATGATCTTCGAGAAGCAGAGCACGCGCACGCGACTTTCCTTCGAAGCCGGCATGCACCAGCTCGGCGGCTCGGCGATCTTCCTCAGCACGCGCGACTCGCAGCTCGGCCGCGGCGAGCCGGTGGAGGATGCCGCCCAGGTCATCTCGCGCATGTGCGACATCGTCATGATCCGCACCTTCGAGCAGGACATCATCGACCGCTTCGCGCGCCATTCGCGCGTGCCGGTGATCAACGGCCTGACCAACGAATACCACCCCTGCCAGATTCTCGCCGATATCTTCACCTTCATCGAGCATCGCGGCTCGATCGCCGGCAAGACGGTGGCCTGGATCGGCGACTCCAACAACGTCTGCAACACCTGGCTGCAGGCGGCCGAGGTGTTCGGCTTCAACGTGCATGTGTCGACCCCGCCGGGCTATGAAGTCGAGCCCGAGCGTGCCGGCCTCTACGGCACCGACCATTACGAGGAGTTCGCCGACCCGGCGGACGCCGCGCGCGGCGCCGATCTCGTCACGACCGACGTGTGGACGTCGATGGGTTTCGAGGCGGAGAACGAAGAGCGCCGCCGCGATTTCGAGGACTGGCAGGTTGATGCCGAGATGATGCGGGCGGCCGGCCCGCAGGCCCTCTTCATGCACTGCCTGCCTGCCCACCGCGGCGAGGAGGTGGCTGCCGAGGTCATCGACGGCCCGCAAAGCGTGGTGTGGGACGAGGCGGAGAACCGGCTGCATACCCAGAAAGCGCTGATGGAGTATCTGCTCCTCGGTCGCGTGAATTCCTGATCCAGCGAAGCAAGCAAACATGAGCAAAGCGAAAAAGAAACCATCGTCCGGCGTCAAGAAAGTCGTGCTCGCCTATTCGGGCGGCCTCGACACCTCCGTTATCCTGAAGTGGCTGCAGGACACCTACGGCTGCGAGGTCGTCACCTTCACCGCCGACCTCGGCCAGGGCGAGGAGCTCGATCCGGCCCGCGCCAAGGCGCTGAAGTTCGGCATCAAGCGCCAGAACATCTTCATCGACGACCTGCGCGAGGAGTTCGTGCGCGACTTCGTCTTCCCGATGTTTCGCTGCAACACCGTCTATGAAGGCGAGTATCTGCTCGGCACCTCGATTGCCCGTCCGCTCATCGCCAAGCGGCTGGTAGAGATCGCCAGGAAGACCGGCGCCGACGCCATTTCGCACGGGGCCACCGGCAAGGGCAACGATCAGGTGCGCTTCGAGCTGGGCGCCTACGCGCTGATGCCCAACGTCAAGGTCATCGCGCCGTGGCGCGAGTGGGATCTGCTCTCGCGCGAGAAGCTGATGGCCTATGCCGAAATGCACGGCATCCCGGTGGACATGAAGCACAAGAAGGGCGGTTCGCCCTATTCGATGGATGCCAACCTGCTGCACATCTCCTACGAAGGCCGCCACCTGGAGAATCCGGCGGCCGAGGCCGAGGAGTCGATGTGGCGCTGGACGGTGTCGCCGGAGAAGGCGCCGAACAAGGCCGAATATCTCGATCTGGAATTCAAGCAGGGCGATCTCGTCGCCATCAACGGCAAGAAGATGAAGGCCCACGAACTGCTGGCCACGCTCAACCAGCTCGGCGGCAGGCACGGCATCGGCCGCCTCGATCTGGTCGAGAACCGCTATGTCGGCATGAAATCGCGCGGCTGCTACGAAACCCCGGGCGGCACCATCCTGCTCAAGGCGCATCGCGCCATCGAGTCGGTCTGCCTCGATCGCGAAGTGGCGCATCTCAAGGACGACCTGATGCCACGCTACGCCAGCCTGATCTACAACGGCTACTGGTGGAGCCCGGAGCGCAAGGCGCTGCAGGCGCTGATCGACCATACCCAGCAGACGGTGAACGGCTGGGTGCGGCTGAAGCTCTACAAGGGCAACGTCATCCTCGTCGGCCGCGACTCGAAGACCGATTCGCTGTTCGATCCGACCATCGCCACCTTCGAAGACGATGCCGGCGCCTACGATCAGCGCGATGCGGGCGGTTTCATCAAGCTCAATGCCCTGCGCATGCGCATCGCCGCGAACCGGACGCGCAAGAAGCGCTGAACAATGGAAGGAACCCTGTTCGGCTTTACCGAGCAGGAGGTGGCCGATTTCGGGCTGACCTTTCTGCTCGGCGGGTTCATCCTCTTCATGCTGTTCATCATCGGCGAACTGGCGTGGAAGTCGAAGGCCGGCAAAATGGGCACCTTCATTCTGTTTTTCGTCCTGGCCTTCGGCATGCTGGGATTTGCCGCCAAGGCCATCATCAAGAAGCTCTGGGGAATTTGATATGTCGCAATTCGATAGCGTTTCCGTGGTCAAGAAGGCCAATGTCTACTTCGATGGCAAGTGCATCAGCCATACCGTGCTGTTTGCGGATGGCACGAAGAAGACTGTCGGCGTCATTTTTCCGTCGCAGCTCGTCTTCAATACCGGCGCGCCGGAGATCATGGAGATCAATGCCGGCCGTTGCCGCGTGCGCCTCAAAGGAGAAAGTCAGTGGCGGGAATACGGCGCCGGCGAGCGCTTCAGCGTGCCGGGCAACAGCAGCTTCGACATCGAGACTGTCGAACTGCTGGATTACGTCTGCCATTTTTCCTGAGCGATTTGATTTGTTCAGGCAGGGAGGGGAACCATGCCGTCATTCGATATCGTTTCCGAAGTCAATCAGGTCGAGCTGCGCAATGCCCTTGAGCAATCCAACAAGGAAATTACCAATCGCTTCGACTTCAAGGGTTCCGACGCCCGCATCGAGCTGGGCGAGGACAATCTGACCCTGTACGCCGACGACGAGTTCAAGCTCGGCCAGGTCTACGACGTTCTCACCGCCAAGCTCGCCAAGCGCAATGTCGACGTGCGCTGCCTCGATCGCGGCGACATCGAGAAAGTGAGCGGCAACAAGGCCAAGCAGGTCGTCACGGTCAAGGAAGGTGTGGCCGGCGAGCTGGCCAAGAAGATCGTCCGGGTCATCAAGGACAGCAAGCTCAAGGTGCAGGCCAGTATCCAGGGCGAGGCGGTGCGCGTCTCCGGCGCCAAGCGGGACGTGCTGCAGGAAGCCATCGCGCTGGTGCGCAAATCCGTCACCGACGTGCCGCTGCAGTTCAACAACTTCAGGGACTGATCAGGTCCGATTCAGGCCGGCGATCCACCGCATGTAGATATTGTCGGCGACGGCATTGAGCGCCGCCACTTTCGACCCCATATTCGCCTGCATGGCCTCCGGCGACTGCACTGCGGGGCTGTCCGAGGCGGCGATTTCCCCGGCGCCGTCCTTGCACCACTGCCGGATCATCTCCTCCGTCATCTCGACGTGGCATTGCATGCCGAAGACCTTGCCCAGCGCATAGGCCTGATTGGCGCAATTGTCGCTCTCCAGCAGACGCACGGCGCCGGGCGGGATGCTGAAGGTTTCGCCGTGCCAGTGGAAGGTCTCGAAGCCGCGCAGGCCGCCGAACCAGCCGTGCGCCTGGGCGTTGTCCAGCACGCGTACCGGCCCCCAGCCGATTTCCTTCACCCGGTTTTGCGTGATGGAGCCACCCAGCGCTTTGGCGATGAGCTGGCCGCCGAGGCAATGGCCGAGCACCGGCAGTTCGGCGGCGACGGCGGCGCGGATCAATTCGCACGATTGCGCGATCCACGGCAGGGGGTCGTGCACGCTCATCGGTCCGCCCATGAAGACCAGCCCGGAAAAGCCGCCGATGCCGGCAGGAACGGCATCCCCTTCATCGATGCGGATGAGCTGCCAGGGGAGCGAATGGCGATCGAGGAATGTGGCAAAATAGCCTGGTCCTTCGGTGCGGAAATGGCGAAAGATGGCAACGCGTTTCATGATGAATGAAAAGGCATGGCGAGTGGCGAATTCTAGCCTGTTCGCGCTTTTTTGCGCATTCGCCGCGATCCCTGCCTGGGCCGTGGATGTCGGCGTGGTCGGCCTGTTTCCCGGCAAGGCGGTGCTGGTGATCGACGGCGGCGCGCCGCGCACCGTGCCGGTCGGCGCCAGCGTCAGCGGCATCAGGCTGATCGCCGTGGATCAGGACAGCGTCACGGTCGAGATCGGCGGCAAGCGGCAGCGCCTGGCGATCGGCCAGCATGCGCATTCCGGCGGCCATGGCGGCGAGACACAGAACACCAGCCTGACGGCGGACAGCCGCGGCCACTTCATTACTACCGGCACGGTCAATGGCGCGACGATCCGCTTCATGGTCGATACCGGCGCCACCAGCATCGCCCTCGGCGCTTCCGATGCCCGCCGCGCCAATGTCAGCACGGCCAATGCACGGCCGGTCATGGTGCAGACGGCGAACGGCATCACCCAGGGTTGGCTCGTCACCCTCGACACGGTGCGGGTCGGCGATGTCACTCTGAATGGGGTCGAGGGAATAGTGCACCAGCACGACATGCCGATCGCCCTGCTTGGCATGAGCTTTCTCAACCGCATGGAAATGAAGCGCGACGGGCAGACCATGACGTTGCGCAAGCGCTACTGAATTGAGCACCCGGCCCCGCCCCTCGAAACAGAAAACCTTGATGCCGACGGCAGACTGGCTGCGGCAGCGCCTCGCCGGGCCGCGCCAGTTGCAGGTCGTGATCGAAGACGCCGTACCGGCGAGACTGACTTCTGCCGCAGTGCTGGTGCCGGTCATCGAGCGGCCGGAAGGATTGACCGTGCTGTTCACGCAGCGCACCGCCCATCTCAACGATCACGCCGGCCAGGTGAGCTTTCCCGGCGGCCGCTGCGAGGTGACCGACGCCTCCCCGGTATTTACGGCGCTGCGCGAGACCGAGGAAGAAATCGGCCTTGCCCCCGAGTTGATCGAGATCCTCGGCATCCTGTCCGAATACCGTACCGGCACCGGCTTCAGCGTCACCCCGGTGGTCGGCCTGGTGCGCCCGCCCTTCGACCTTCATCCGGACAGTTTCGAGGTGGCCGAGGTGTTCGAGACGCCACTCGCTTTCCTGCTGGATCCGGCCAACCACCAGCGCCACAGCATGGAGATCGGCGGCGTGCTGCGCCACTATTACGCCATGCCCTACGAGGGCCATTTCATCTGGGGCGCCACGGCCGGCATGCTGGTGAGCCTGCACCGTCTGCTTTACGGCGACTAGGGCCTGTTGACATTCATTTGGTCCGGCCAAATGAATGTCAACAGGCCCTAATGCAACAGACCCAACTCGTGGCACTAATGCGATAATTCAGCCTGTCCGTCGGCGGTTCAGTACCTGCACTTTTTCATGATCGTCATTTCCCTCATCGTCGTCCTGCTGCTGGAGCAGTTGCGACCGCTGGCCGAGCGCAAGGTGGTCGCCGTGCCGCTGTCGCACTATGCACGCTTTTTCGAAGGACACTTAAACGACGGCCAGGAGCGCCACGGCATGATCGCCTGGCTGCTGGCCGTGCTGCCGGCGACGATCGCCTGCGCGGCTCTCTATTTCGCACTGCTGGCCGTCAATCCGCTGCTCGGCTTTCTCTGGAACGTCGCGATCCTCTACCTGACGCTGGGCTTCCGCCAGTTCAGCCACTACTACACCGACATCCACCTGGCGCTGCGCATGGGCGAGACGGATCGCGCCCGGGCGCTCCTCGGCGAATGGCGCGGCCGCGCCGCCGACGGCCTCAACGCCACCGAGATTGCACGCCTGGCCATGGAGGAGGCGTTGGTCGCCTCGCACCGCCATGTTTTCGCCGTGGTCGTCTGGTTCGTTCTGCTGCCGGGACCGGCCGGCGCCCTGATGTACCGTCTGGCCTACTATTTCAAGCGCCAGTGGGGCGAGCGCCGCGACGCCGAGTTCGGCGCCTTCGGCCGTTTTGCCGAGCGGGCCTTCGCCGTCATCGACTGGCTGCCGGTGCGCATCACCGCGGCGGCCTTTGCCGTCGTCGGCGACTTCGAGGACGCGGTTTACTGCTGGCGCACCCAGGCGGCGCGCTGGCCGGACGAGGCAGCGGGTATACTGCTGGCAAGCGGTGCCGGCGCACTGGGCGTGCGCCTGGGGCTGCCGATCGTCGAATCGGGCGAAGTTTTGGCAAGACCCGAGGTGGGGCTGGGAGAGGAGGCCGACGCCGATTTCATGCAAAGCGGAATCGGACTGGTATGGCGCACATTGGTGCTGTGTCTGTTGTTGCTGGCGCTGCTGGGTGTCGCCAATTGGGCAGGTTGATTTCCTTTCAGGAGTTACAAAATGGCTGACAAAAGAGAAGTGGTGGTTCTGAGCGCCGTGCGCAGCGCGGTGGGCACTTTCAACGGCGCGCTCGCCGGCATGGAGCCGGCCGAGCTCGGCGGCGTGGTGTTCAAGGAGGCGATTGCCCGTTCCGGTGTCGATCCGAAGCAGATCAGCTTTGCCACGGTCGGCAACTGCATTCCGACCGAATCGCGCTATGCCTATGTGGCGCGGGTGTCGACCATCCAGGCCGGCATGTCGATGGATTCGGTGGCCTTCGCGGTGAACCGCCTGTGCGGCTCTTCGCAGCAGGCCATTGTCAGTTCGGCGCAGGCGATCCTGCTCGGCGACGCCGATTTTGCGCTCGGCGGCGGCGTCGAGGTGATGTCGCGCGGCGCCTACCTGATGCCGACGCTGCGCTCGGGCGCCCGCATGGGCGACACGCAGGCGATCGATGCCATGGTGGCCGTGCTGACCGATCCGTTCGGCGTCGGCCACATGGGCATCACCGCCGAGAACCTGGCGGTTAAGCACGGCATCTCGCGCGAGGCGCAGGATGCCTTTTCGGTCGAATCGCAGTCGCGCGCGGCGAAAGCCATCGCCGAGGGCCGCTTCAAGTCGCAGATCGCGCCGATCACCCTGAAGACCCGCAAGGGCGACGTGGTGTTCGATACCGACGAACATCCGCGCGCGGGCACGACGATGGAATCGCTGGCGAAGATGAAGCCGGCCTTCAAGAAGGACGGCACGGTGACGGCCGGCAACGCCTCGGGCGTGAACGACGGCGCCTGCGCCCTGTTGCTCGCCTCGGAAGCCGCGGCAAAGCGCCATGGCCTGACGCCGCGCGCGCGCATCCTCGGCATGGCCACG
>JADFDL010000086.1 GCA_018262875.1 Rhodocyclaceae bacterium
TGCTTGACCGCCAGCTCATCTTGCGGCGGGCCTTCAAGCCATGCACGCAATGCCTCCAGTTCCTCCGCCGGCAGGCCCGTCTGCGCCCTGGCAATGCGCAGCTTCGGATGCGGCGTCGACAGCGTATGTTCACCATCGGCGAGTAGTTCCTCGTAGAGTTTCTCACCCGGGCGCAGGCCGGTGAAGACGATCCTAATATCCTCTTCGGTAAGGCCAGAGAGACGAATCATATCGCGTGCCAGATCGACAATCTTCACCGGCTCGCCCATGTCAAGGACGAAAATGTCGCCGCCTGATTTGTCCTGTCCGCCCATCAGGCCGGCCTGCAGTACCAACTGCGCCGCCTCGGGGATCGACATGAAATAGCGAACGATGTCCGGGTGCGTCACCGTCACTGGCCCACCGCGGGCGATCTGCTCGCGGAACTTCGGGATCACGCTGCCGTTGCTGCCCAGCACGTTGCCAAAGCGCACCATGACGAAGCGCGTGCCGTTCTCTTGCTGCAGGCCCTGGCACACCATCTCGGCGATGCGCTTCGTCGTGCCCATGACGTTGGTCGGATTGACCGCCTTGTCGGTGGAAATGAAGACGAATTCGCCTACGCCGTAGCGCTGCGCCGTTTCTGCCGCGCGCAGAGTGCCAAGCACATTGTTGCGCACCGCCTCCCAGGCATTCTCGTTTTCCATCATCGGCACGTGCTTGTAGGCCGCGGCATGGAACACCACCTCCGGCCGATGCTGCGCGAAAACCTGGTCAAGGCGCGTCGCATCCTTCACGTCGCCCACCGCGCAGGTGATAGGCGTATTCGAGAACTGCTGGATGAACTCCTGCTCAATCTGGAACAGCGCAAACTCCGACTGCTCGAATAGCACGAGCCGCCTCGGCTCGAAGCGGGCGATCTGGCGCGCCAGTTCCGAACCGATCGAACCACCGGCGCCGGTGACGAGTACGTTTCGGCCGCCGAGCAGGCGATGCAGTCCCTCGCTGTCGAGCTTCACCACTTCGCGGCCGAGCAGGTCTTCCATTTCCACTTTGCGCAACTGAGAAATCGACACTCGACCTGAGAGCAGGTCGTCGATCGCCGGCACCGTCAGCACCGACAATCCCGCAGCAGTTGCCGCCTCGGTTGCGCGGCGACGCACACCTGCCGAGGCGGAAGGCATGGCGATGATGGCGTTCTTCACCTGCAATCGGTCGGCATGCCCAGCCACCTCATCAAGATCACCCAGCACCTTCACGCCGTCGATGGAACGTCCCCGCTTGTCCCCCTCATCATCGAGCATACCGACGACACGCCATTCCTGACTGCGCTTCAAATCACGCAACAGCATCATGGCGGCATCGCCAGCCCCCAGGATCAGCACCGGCTCGCCATCCAGGCGTACGCCACCGTACAACTGATGCTCGCGCCAGGCGCGGTAACCGAAACGCGTACCACCCATCGCCATGATCAGCAGCAGCGGCTGCAGGATCAATACGGAGCGCGGCACGTCTCCCAACTGGAACATGAAAACGCCGGCACCCACCAGGGCGGCCGCCAGCACGGCCGCCAGGACGATTCTTTGCAGATCCTTGACGCTGACGTAACGCCACATGCCTCGATGCACGCCGAGCGACAGGAAAGTTGCGGCATGCAGCGGCACTACCCACGACAAACCAGACAGCATGCCGTGGTAGTAGGGATCCGGCACATCAAGGTTGAAGCGCAGCCAATACGCTAGCGTCCAGGCGAGCGCCACTGCGACGAGGTCGTGCGCGATAATCACGATGTTGCGAATCAGCATCTTCATCGCACTGCCGCCCGCATCACCCTGGATACTGCCTCGATCGTATCTGCCATCTCGGGCTCGCCCAACGTCGGATGCACCATGAACATCAGACTCGTTTCGCCCAACTGTCGCGCCACCGGCAGCCGCTCTGGCGGCCCCCAGCCGCGTTCGACAAAAGCTCGCTCGCGATAGATCTCGGAGCAACTGCCGGCGAAACAGGGCACGCCCTCGGCATTGATCGCCTCATTGATCCGCGTCGCGTTCCAGCCCGGTGCCAACGCATCCGGCACGATGAACACGTAATACTTGTAATAGGCGTGTCCGAACGCCGCTTCAGGCCGGGTGATCCGTAGCCCGGGCATAGCCGCAAATCCCTCATCCAGCCGAGCTGCATTGCGTCGCCGCGCCGCCAGCCATTGCGGTAGCTTCTCTAGTTGCCGCCGGCCGATAGCGGCCTGCATCTCGGTCATGCGGAAATTGCTGCCGAAGGACTCGTGCAGCCAGCGAAATCCCGGGGGATGCTGGCGATCATGGGTCGCGTCCCAACTCTTGCCGTGGTCCTTGTACTCCCATGCGCGCCGCCAGAGGACCCCGTCATCCATAACCAGCATGCCGCCCTCGCCGCCGGTCGTCATGATCTTGTCCTGGCAGAAGGAAAATGCTGCGCAATCGCCAAAGCCGCCGACCGGTCTGCCCTTGTATGTCGCGCCGTGGGCCTGCGCGCAGTCCTCCACGACACGAAGTCCGCGCGCCGCGGCCAATTCCAGGATTGGATCCATGTCGCAGGGCCAGCCGGCGAGATGTACCGGGATGACGGCGCGGGTGCGCGACGTCAGCACCGCCGCCACCGTTTCGGCCGTGATGTTGCCGCTTTCGGCAGCAACATCCGCCACCACCGGGCGGGCCCCGCGGGCGACGACGCAACTGGCCGTTGCAATGAAGGTGCGACTGGGCACCACAACCTCGTCGCCGGGCCCGATACCGAGCGCCATGAGCGCCAGTTCCAGCGCCAAGGTGCCGTTGGCGAGGGAGATCCCATGGTCGCGATCGCAGGCTGCGGCGAACTCCTGCTCGAAGGCCGCGCATTCGCCGCCGGTCCAGTAATTAACTCGCCCCGAGGCGAGAACACGACTGGCGGCATCGATTTCGTCGGCCTCGAACACGGGCCAGGGAGCGAACGGACGGCGGGGCGGCGTCACGGCCCGTTATCCGACGCGCGGCACGGTAATCCGGCGGCACGCGCGCCAACAGCTGCGCCGGCATTCACTGTTGCAGCTGTGGGCGCCGTCGCTCCTTGCCCGGTCCATGCAGACATTGCATTCAGGATTCCGCTTGTGCATACGTACTACTCAGCCGGTTTCTTGCGCAAGCAATGGATTCGAATCGGCGAATAGTCTCCGACACCCTCTGGCAAAGCTGCCGAGAAAAACCGGACGAAGTTGGAATTCCGGTCGATCACATTCCCGCGCAACGCGCTTTGCAAGACGCGTTGCACGTAGTAGTGGGTGGAAAAAATATTGGGTCGAATGTCCCACCCCGCGGGTGCCGCTTCCTCAAGCCCGGGCATGTCGAAAAAGCCGGGCGGCAGGTAAAGGTTGTGTATGGCGGGCACATTCGGTTCCAGGCCGAACTCCTTGCGCGCCGCATTGAGATTGTCCAGGGCGTCCTGGAAGCACTCTATGAAAAGCAGGTGCCCGCCGGATTTGACAAGCTTCACGAGATTCCCCAGAGCCGTCTGCTGATCGGCTGGATCCATCAAATTGATGACGACCCGCTGGGAAACACAGATGTCCACGCTGCCCGGATCGATGGCAAGCGTTCCGGGGCAAAGCATGTCTCCGCCGACGACGACAACGGGCCAATCCTCGTTCATTTTTCGGGCCAACTGGAGCAAATCCGGATTCTTCTCGACACCCATGAGTTCAACGCGATCCTCAAGCCCGACATTCCGGATCTGCTCGGCCAGGGTGCGCAGCGTGTAGCCATTGCCGCAGCCCACGTCCAGTACGCGAAGCCGTTCGGGGATGTTCCTCGCCGCGGTTTCCACCAGGCTTAGAATGGCACGCGTCTCGCCCGCCCGGATGTACTCGTCTTCCATGGTGCAACTGGAGGCAAGGCCGACCGTTTGCGCCACCTTCGTGTAGTGGTCCATCACCTTGTCTTCGTAGTCGTTCTTCACGTTCGTCTCCACACTAAGATCCAGCCTTCTTCAATTCTTCGTCTCTTCCGACACTGCCGCGAAACGGCGTCATCGTGGCCTGGCCCGGCTCGTTTATTCCACTCGCCTGAAACACGCGCAGCAAGGTCATCATCAAAATACGCAGATCCAGAAAGAGCGAGTGATTATCTACGTACCAGACATCCAGACGAAAACGCTCCTCCCAGGACAGCGCGTTGCGTCCATTCACCTGGGCCCAGCCGGTAATGCCCGGCCTTACTTCATGGCGCCGCGCCTGTTGCGGCGAATAAAGGGGAAGGTATTCTATCAACAGCGGGCGTGGACCCACCAGGCTCATGTCGCCCTTGAGGACGTTGATCAGTTGCGGCAATTCATCGAGGCTGGAAGCGCGCAACCAGCGACCGAAGGGTGTGAGCCGCGCCTCGTCCAGCAGCGGTTGCCCGTCCGTGCCGGCCTCGTCCAACATGGTGCGGAGCTTCAGCACTTCGAACGGATACCCGTGAAGTCCGGGGCGCCGCTGGCGGAACACGACCGGGAAGCCCATCCGCCACACGATAAGCATAGCTGTGACCAGCATCACCGGCGACAACAGGAGAATCAGTCCCAGGGACACGGTGAAATCGAAGGCACGCTTGAGCATCGGTGGGATTTTACGTCAGCCGAGCAGTTGCCGATAAAAGTCCATCCAGGCCTTTGTCACTGCCTCGCACGAAAACAGGCGCAGCGCGCGCGCGCGCGCCGCCTCGCCGATCGTATGCCGGCGCCTAGCATCCCCGGCGAGAGATGCCATCAGCCTGGCCAGTTCTGCCGTGTCGCCGGCGCGGTGCAACAGTCCGGTCACGTTCTCCCCTATCGCATCGGTGACGCCGTAGATCCGCGAGCCAATCGCCGGAATCCCCGCCGCTGCGGCCTCTATGATCACCATGCCGAATCCCTCGCGATAACTCGGCAGGCAGAACACATCGGAGGCGGCCATATAGTCTTCCGGCCGATCCGTGTAGCCGACGAAGCGGCTGCGTGCGCCGGCCGGGCCGAGGCAGGCTTCCATCTGTCCACGCATACCGGCTTCGTCCGGCCCGACGACAAGCAACCAGGTCGTGGCGTTGTCGAGTTCGGCAAAGGCCGCGGCGAGGTCGAGCACGCCCTTGTCCCGGTTCAGGCGCCCGAGAAAAAGATAGACCACGGCGTCCTCCGGAATGCCCTGCGCGCGGCGGATTACTGCGTGCCGGTCGACATCGGGACGGAAGCGCGCGCCGTCGATACCGCAGATCGAACCCGCCCCCGGCACAGCGATCTTATCTGCTGCAGTTATGCCCTCGGCAACCATGAAATCGCGCTGCGAAGGACTGTCAGCCAGAACATGGGTGGCAAGTCGCGCTATCCAGCGATCCACTGCCTTGAGCAACCGCCGCTTCCAGCCTTTTTTCGTAGCCCATACCTGTCCGGTGAAAATGTGTGTGCGCAGCGGCACACCGGCCAAGGCTGCAGCCAGCATCGCCAACAGGCCCGCCTTGGGCGTCACCGAACTGACGGCTGCATAGCCTTCGCGGCGGAAAAGAAAGAAGAGATGAAGCAGGGCGGCGAAATCCGCCAGCGGCGCCACCTTGCGCCTGATGGCCACATGGACGATCCGCGCATGTGCCGGAATATCCCCCAATCCTTCAGTCCCGTCCGCATCCACGGCCAGATCGATGGTGTACAACTTGCTCAGGACCGCAATGTGTCCGCTCAGAAACGCCCTAGCTGTCAGCGGACTGGAAACGACGAAGCAAATGCGCTTCGCATTCATGCCGTATCCGCTGGCGCCGAACGTGGCCGGACTGTCACCGCCCACTCCCCCAGCACAAGGGACAGGAACGCTATCCCGGCCGCGATCGCGCCAGGATAGCTCCCGTAATGCAGGCAGACCGCCAACGCGAGAAACAAAACCCAGTTCGTCATGATGAATACCATGTCAACCCAGGCCACATCCCCCAGACGGTAGAACAGCAACAACATCAGTCCTGCCGAGACTGCAGCCGCCAGTGTCATGGACAGGGCGATGCCGGGCGCCCCGAGGCGCGGCATCAGCACGAGGTTGAGCAAAATATTCGCTGCAAGGCCGACGGCCGCGGCCATCATGACCCTTCCCGAGTGGCGAGTGGCGATGGCGAATTTCAGCAACAAGAGGTTGATGACAAAAAAGGGCAACTGCAGGATACCGTTGGCCATCACTCGGGAAACAATGCTCGTTTCAGAGGCTCCGAAGGCGCCGCCCTGAAACGCCAGGCGAATGAACGGTTCGGATATCAGATGCAACGCCAGCGTGGCGGGAATCGAGATGACCGTCCCCGCCAGCAACAGAAACGACAGTTCGCGTCGAGCATCCAGTAACCGACTCTGCGCCATGTAGCGCGAGAAATACGGCAGCACCACCGAAGCAATGGCCGCGCCAATCAGTCCTGTGGCGAAGAGCACAGCCTTGTTTCCCAGGCCCAGCGCTGCCACCCCCCCCTCCGGCAGCCCCGACGCCATGGCTATGCTCACCGGTACGGTCAATTGCATGAACACCGCAGCCGCTACCAACGGCAGATACTGCGAAACAAACTGCCCGATCCCGATACCCTCGAGCTTCCCGGCAGACCACAGCGACACACCGCGTGCCCTGAGTACGCGATAAACCAGGACCAGATTGATCAATTGGCCAGCAAACATTGCCACGGCCGCAACGATCACGCCGTGAGTACTGCCGAAGGCAAGCAGGGCAGCAATGGCTACAACAGGAACAATCCCTTGCGCTGCAGCCGGTACGGCATAGTGCCCCAACGCGTTGAGCAAGCCATTGGCGAGCGTAACCAGGCCGCTGAAAACGAAGATCGCCAGCATCCAGAGCATGATCATCTGTGTCTGGCTTGCTTCCTCAGGTCGCGCAGTCCAGCCTGCAGCCTCCAGCAGCCCATGCCCGGCAAAAGCCACCATGAAGGCCAGCACCAAGGCTGCAACCAGGAAAACTTGTGCAATCCGGCGTGCCAATGCCTGGGCCACTGCCACGGAAAATCTCTCTCGCACGGCCAGAAAGACAGGCACGATGGCGGTACCAATCGGCACGCTCAGCACCGCCACCAGGAACATCGGCACCACAGAAGCGACCACGAAGGCATCGAGTTCGCCGCCCAAGCCGAACAGCCTTGTCATGACAATGTCCC
>JADFDL010000087.1 GCA_018262875.1 Rhodocyclaceae bacterium
CCGCGAGGACGGCGAGGCCCAGCCACAGGCTGAAGCCGAACATCACGCCGGCGGCGGTAGCGACGCCCTTGCCGCCCTTGAAGTTGAGGAAGACCGGGTGCAGGTGGCCGAAGAAGGCCGCGAAGCCGGCAATCGCCGCATCCTGCGGCTGCGCACCGTAGGCGGGGCCGAACTGCTGCACGAGGAACACTGCCAGCCAGCCCTTCGCCGCGTCGCCAAGCAGGGTGAGCACCGCCGCCAGCTTGTTGCCGCTGCGCAGCACGTTGGTGGCGCCCGGATTGCCGGAGCCGTAGCTGCGCGGATCGGCCAGGCCGAAGAGCCGGCTCGTCACCACCGCGAAGGGGATGGAACCGAGCAGGTAGGCCAGGATGGCAAAACCGAGCGTAGTCATGACATATCCCCTAAAATCAAGGGCATTCTAATCGAGATTTCCTCATGGATCGCATCTTCATCGACGAGTTGCGCGTCGAAGCTTGGGTCGGCATCTACCCGCGCGAGCGGGCGGCGCGCCAGACCATCGAGATCAACCTCGAGTTCGGCGTGCCCGATGCCGCCGCCGAGCATGACGACATCGCCGACACCATCGACTACGCTGAGGTGATTGTGCGCATCCGCAAGGAGCTTGGTGAGCGCCACTTCAACCTGCTGGAGACACTGGGAGAGTTTGTGGTGGCCCTCCTGACCGAAGACTTCGGCGCGCCCTGGGTGAAAATCTCCATTGCCAAGACCGGCGTGGCGAGGGGCGTGAAGCGGGTCGGCGTGGCAATCGAGCGGGGCAGGCTGGCGTAGGTCGGGCTGAAGCCCGACCTACAGCATTCCGCACTCGTCCTCCATCATGGGCGATACGGTGTTCCCCGAGAAACCGGGCGGCGGGGGTGTCCGGAGCATGAGCTTCATGTTTCATAAGCAAAAATTTTATCTGCGGCAGCGAGAAAAATCAGCTTGAACATCGGTCATCGGGGGGCTATAAAGAAGTGTTCCCTTCACTTGGAGAACGAGCCGGAAGAAGCGGATGTCTTGTTTCACCGGAGTACCGAACGGGATCGTCGATCCCGCCCTGCGCCCGATAAAAGGCGCCGCGTCGAAGTCGACGCACGAGAGCCCCGCTATTGCGGGGCTTCTCCATTCTAGGGAAAGGCAGTTCAGCCGCGCGGATGGTGCCGGGCGTGGAGTTGCTTGAGCCGCTCCCGGGCGACGTGGGTGTAGACCTGCGTCGTCGAGATGTCGGCGTGGCCGAGCAGCAATTGCACGACGCGCAGGTCGGCGCCGTGATTGATCAGATGGGTGGCGAAGGCGTGCCGCAAAGTATGCGGCGAGATGCGCGCCGGATCGATGCCGGCCTGCGCAGCATGGCGCTTGATCAAATGCCAGAACATCTGCCGCGACAGTCCCGCCGCGCGCCGCGTGACGAAGACCGCATCGCAGTTGCGGCCGGCGAGCAATTGCGGCCGTGCTTCCTTGAGGTAGCGCTCGATCCACTCCAGCGCCACCTGACCGAGCGGCACCAGCCTTTCCTTCGACCCCTTGCCGAAGACGCGCACCACACCTTCGTTGAGGCCGACCTCGAAGAGCTTCAGCGCAGTGAGTTCGGAAACGCGCAAGCCGGTGGCGTAGAGCGTTTCGAGCATGGCGCGGTCGCGCAGGCCGAGCGGTGTATCGACGTCCGGGGCGGCGAGCAGCGCTTCGACCTGGGCTTCGGACAGGGTTTTCGGGAAGCGGTCGGGGCGCGGCGGCGGCTCGATATTCAGCGTGGGATCGGCCTGGATCGCACCGATGGCCAGCAAGTGCCGGTAGAAGCGGCGCAGCGATGCGATCAGGCGGCGCTGGCTGGTGGATTTGGCGCGGCGGCTGAAGTCGCGCAGATAATCGTGGATGTCGACCGGCTCGACCCCTTCGAGCGTCTTCTTGCGCGTATCGAGCCAGACGGAGAATTGCGCCAGATCGGCGCGGTAGCTGGACAGGGTATTCTTCGACAGGCCGGCTTCCAGCCAGAGGGTGTCGGCGAAGACGTCGAGCAGCCGTGAATCAGTTTCGTTCATGCTCCAGCAGCCAGCGCTTGGTGTCCAGCAGGTAGCCGCCGCGCGCGTTGGCGAAACCGCCGAGCCCGCCGTCCGCCGCCACGACGCGGTGGCAGGGCACTGCCACCGGATACGGATTGCGGCCGCAGGCCTGGCCCACCGCCCGCGGCGCGCTTTTCAGGCGCCTGGCGATTTCGCCGTAGGTGAGGGTGCGGCCAGGCGGAATGGCGGCGATGGCGCGCCACACGCTGCGCTGGAAGTCGGTGCCGGCGGTTTTCAGGGGCAGGCTGAAACCGGCCTTCGGGTCGGCCAGGTAGGCAGCCAGCTGCGCGCAGGCCCGTTCGGCCAGGACGGTTTTCGGCTTGAGCGCCTGCGTGCCGGGTGGCAGGAAGCGGATTTCGGCAATGGCATCGCCTTCGGTGCGCACGCCGAGGGCGCCGAAAGGTGTCGTCAGGACGGCATCGAGATCTTTTGTGGTCATGGCGTCTTCTCCTTGCGAAGTTTCTGCATGACGAGGACTGCGAAAGTCAGTCCCACGCCCACGGCGTCGAACAGCGGGTTCGGATAGACCAACAGAAGTCCTGCCGCGATAAACAGCCAGCGCTCGACGGGATTGCAGCGTTTCAATGCCCAATTCTGCGCGCCGGCTGCCAGGGCCGCAATGCCGATCATCGCCGTGAGCGAAGACAGCGCGATGTCCTGCCAGCCGCCCTTGAGCAGCAGGCCGAGGCCGGCCGGGTCGAGCACGAACATGAAGGGAACGACAAAGGCCGGCAGGGTGTACTTCCAGGACTGCATGGTCGTGCGGTAGGGATTGCCGCCGGTGATGGCCGCAGCGGCGAAGGGCGAGAGCGCCGTCGGCGGCGAGACTTCCGAGAGGACGGCGTAGTAGAAGATGAACATGTGTGCGGCGTAGTCCGGCACGCCGAGCTTGATCAGGGCCGGGGCGGCGATCACGGCGCAGATGATGTAGCTGGCCGTCACCGGCACGGCGAGGCCGACGACCCAGACGATCAGCGCGGTGTAGAGGGCCGTCAGGGGCAGGCTCTGGCCGGCGTAGGCGATGACGATGTCGGAGAACTTCAGGCCGAGGCCGGTCAGCGTGACGACGCCGACGATGAGGCCGGCGCAGGCGCAGGTGGCGCCGACGTTGAGCATGCCGACCGAACCGCCTTCCAACGCGGCGACGAGTTTCTTCGGGGTGATCGCGCACTCCCGGTTGAGAAAGCTGGTGGCGAAGGCCACCACGGTGGCCCAGAACACCGAGCCCATCGGCGAGAAGCCGAGCAGCATGAAGACGATGATGGCGATGAGCGAGATGAAGTGGAAGCCGTAGCGGCGCGTCAGTTCCCAGACGCCGGCCGATGCCTCGAAGGTCACGCCGTGCATGCCGAAGCGGCGGCTGTCCAGCTCGACCATGAGGAACAGCGACAGGTAGTAGAGCAGCGTCGGGATGGTCGCCATGAGGATCACGTCCATGTACGAGATCTTCAGGAATTCCGCGATGAGGAAGGCCGCCGCGCCGAGGACGGGCGGCGAGAGGATGGCGCCGAGGCCGCCGGCCGCCAGCAGTCCGCCCGCCGAATCCTTGTCGTAGCCGGCCTTGGCCAGGATGGGGTAGGCGACCGAGCCGAGCGTCACCGTGGTGGCGACGCCGGAGCCGGAGGGGCCGCCGAGCAGGAAGGACGACAGCACGATGGTGCGCCCGGCGCTGCTCGAACCGCCGCCGGTGGCGGCAAAGGAAAAATCGATGAAGAACTTGCCGGCGCCGGACTGCTGCAGGAAGGCGCCGTAGAGGGTGAACAGGATGATCAATGTGGCGGAAACGTCGAGCGCCGTGCCGAAGATACCCTCCAGCGTCATGTACATGTGGCCGACCAGCCGCTCCACATCGTAGCCGCGGTGGGTCCACGGCGAAGGCAGGTGCTGGCCAAACAGGGCGTAGGCGAGGAAGGCCGCCGCGACCAGCGGCATCACCCAGCCGGTGCTGCGCCGCGCCGCCTCCAGCACCAGCACGATGAGCGCCACGCCGAAGATCATGTCCCATTGCGTCGGCACCACGGCGCGCTCGATGAAATCGTCGAAATCGCCGAGCATGTAGCCGATGCAGGCCAGCGCCGCCAGGGCCAGCAGCACGTCGAACCACATCAGGCGGTTGCGGAGCCGCTTCAGTGCCGGGAACATGAGGAAGCAGAGGAACAGCACGAAGGCGAGGTGGATGCCGCGCAGCATCTGCGTCGGCACGATGCCATAGACGGAGTAGAGGTGGAACAGCGACATGACTACGGCCACGCCGGTGAGGAACCAGCCGAGCCAGCCGCGCAGGTGCGAGACGGCACCCTCCTCTTCCTCGATGTATTTCTCGGCTTTTTCCAGCGCCTCCCGGCTGATCTCAGTCATGGCATCGGGACCCGGTTGCCGCCCGCATGACGAAACGGTCGCCCGGCATGCCGAACTCGCGCAGGCTGATGGACCGGTTTCCGATGCGCAGCACCTGGGGCTCGCCGGTGGCCACGCGCATGACGATCTCCGGCAGGTATCGCCGACGCTCATGGGTGGCGCCGGGCGCCGTGATGCCGAAATATTCCAGCACGGCGGCGCTCGGGCTGTGCAGGCTGCGCAATTCCAGCGCCTCGCCGGCGACTGCGTATTCCTCGGTCACCGGCTGGTCGTACATCGAGTGGTGATAGGTCACGGCGAAGCGCCCGTCCGGCAGTTCAAACCGCCGGCAATGCCCACCGCCGGCGATATCCACACCGTCGGCCCAGGCAGCGCCTGCCGCAAGGAGCAGTGCGGCAGGGAGCAGGGCGCGCACGGAGACTGTTACGGCTTCGCCTTGATGCCCTTTTCGGCGAAGTACCGGAGCACGCCGGGATGGAAGGGAATGGGCGAGCCGCCGTCGAGCTGCGTCTCCAGCACGATGTTCTGCGCTTCCTTGTGGGTGGCGACCAGGTCGGCCTTCTTCTCGAAGATCGTCCTGGCGAGCTGGTAGGCCAGGCCTTCGTCCATGTTCTCGTTCACCACCAGCAGGTTCCATACCACGGTTACCTGGGCATCCTTGTCCTGACCGGGATAGGATTTGGCGGGAATGCGGCCGGCGACATAGATCGGCCCATATTTTTTCGCCAGCGCGGGTGCGGTTTCTGTGTGATCGAGGATCCTGATCTTCATGCCCGGCGTCGCGGCCAGGTCGGTCACCGCCGCGGTGGGCACGCCGCCCGACCAGAAGAAGGCGTCGATCTTCCTGTCCTTGATGGCGTTCACCGATTCGGCCACCGAGAGCTTCTCGCGCTTGACGTCCTTCTCGGGATCGATGCCGTAGGCTTCGAGGATGCGCAGGGCGATCACCTCGGTGCCGCTGCCGGCGGCGCCGGTGGCGATGCGCTTGCCTTTCAGGTCGACCATCTTCTCGATGCCGCTGCCGTCCACCGTGACCCAGTGCGACTGGTTGGTGTAGATCACCGCCAGCGCCCGCACCGGCAGCTTTTCCTTGAACTTGCCGCCGGCGGTGTAAGCGTCCCAGGCGGTGTCGGCGAGGGTGAAGGCGATGTCGGCCTTGCCGGCGCCGATCAGGCGCATGTTGTCGACCGATGCGCTAGTGACCTCCGCCGTGGCTTCCACGCCAGGGATGCTCTTGGTGACGACGCTGGCGATGGCGCCGCCCATGGGGTAATAGACGCCGCCGGTGCCGCCGGTGGCGATGGACAGGCGCTTCTGTTGCGCCAGGGCCGGAGTGGCGATGAGCAGGGCACAGGCCGCGGCGGCCAGCAAGGTGCGATACGGGGTCTTCATTCTGTCTCCTCTCTTTGTCGTTGTTCTGGAACGGTTGTATCGGATCGGTCGATTATAGCGGCGCTGCGGGTTACTGCGGTTTGCCGAGCAAGGCGCCTTTCAGGTCGTTCTGCGCCGGGTCCTCGCCCAGCCAGACCTTGAGCAGACCGGTGTAGAAATCCTCGCCCGGGATGTCCTTGCCTTTGGGCTGGCCGCCGATGGTCAACACGGTGCCTTTTTCCGGAATCCAGTCAAAGACGATACTGGTGCCGGCCTTGATCTCGCCGAGCGCGACGACGGTGTCAGCCAGTTGTTTGATGCGATCCTTGAGCGCGGCTTTTTCGGCATCGGTGCTGTTGTCGTTGATGCCGCCGCTGACGGCGTTGGCGAAGGTGTCGCCGGAGATATCCTTGATCAGGCCGATGGCGACACGCTTCGGCCCCTTGGCGGCCAGTGCGGCCTTGGCGTCCGTGGCCTTGGCCGGCAGGTAGAGCGCTATCACGTAGCGTTTGCCGAACTTGGAGCGCACGCCGGTGCCGTTGATGACCAGTTCGGCGTTGCCGAGCTTGATCCTGTCGTCGAACTTGAAGCCCTCCAGTTCGGCGGCCTGGGCGAGACTCAGGGCGAGGGCGGCGAGCACCGCCAGCAGAAGTTTCTTCATGACACCTCCTTACTTGAAACGGACCGACACGCTCGGGTTGCCCGGCAGGCCTTCGTAGGTGACCGTGATGGTCATGCCCGCCTTCTGGAAATTGGGCGGCGTGAAGGAGCCGAGGCTGAGGATGTCGCCGGCGCGCAGCTTGCCACCGGATTTGGCCACGTCGTCCGCCAGCCAGACGACGGCGTTGAGCGGGTGGCCGAGGATGGCCGCGCCGGGCACCCTGGCGAGTTCCTTGCCGTCCTGGTCGCGCATGACGACCGTCATCTTGCCCAGCGCATCGGCCATCTCCGGCGTGGGCGCGATCGGCTTGCCCAGCACGCCAAGGCGGGCGCCGACGTTGAAGGAGGTGATGATGGCGGCACTCAACGGTTGTTCCTTGACCGTCACCAGATCGGGCAACTCGATGAAGGGGCGGATGTTCGCCAGGTGCTTCATCACATCGGCCGGGGTCTTCGCCTGGTTGATGCCCTCATCCTTGACCACCACCACCAGGTCGGCTTCGAAGAACGGAATCGCACCGAACTTGACCGGCACTTCGGCGCCGTCGTCGAGCAGCATTTTCTCCAGCAACGCGCCGCGTACCGGTTCGGTGGTGTTGAAGCGCTTCT
>JADFDL010000088.1 GCA_018262875.1 Rhodocyclaceae bacterium
GACGACATGGATATAGTCCCGTACCCCCGTGCCGTCCTGCGTCGGGTAATCGTTGCCATATACATTGAGCGCCTCGCGCCGGCCCACCGCCACCTGGGCGATGTAAGGCATGAGGTTGTTCGGCACGCCGCCCGGATCCTCGCCGATCAGTCCGCTTTCGTGCGCGCCGACCGGATTGAAGTAGCGCAGCAGGGCGATCTTCCATGCGGGTTCCGCACAAAAGAGATCCCGCAGGATCGTCTCGACCATGGCCTTGCTGCGGCCGTAGGGATTCGTCGGCCGCAGCGGATGATCCTCGCGAACCGGCACCGCCTCCGGATCGCCATACACCGTGGCCGACGAGCTGAAGACCAGTTGCCTGACGCCAGAATCCGCCATCGCCTCGCATAGCGCCAGCGTCCCTCCGACGTTGTTCTCGTAGTACCGAAGCGGCTGGGCGACGGACTCATCGACCGCCTTCAGTCCGGCGAAATGCAGCACCGCATCGATGGCGTGCTCGCGGAATATCCCGCGCAGCGCTGCCGCATCCCGCACATCGCATTCGTGAAAAGCGACTTCCCGGCCGGCAATCCGCCCGATCCGTCCAATCACCGCGCGGCTGCTGTTGCAAAGGTTGTCCACCACCACCACCTCGTGGCCCGCCTGCAGCAGCTCGACGCAGGTGTGGGAACCGATGTAGCCGGCGCCGCCCGTCACCAGCAAGGTGCTCCCGGATTTCATTGCGATTGCTGCGGGCGATATTCCGGAACGATCTGCGCCAGCCGCCGCTTGACGGCCTGTTCGTCCTGCGGCGCGCCCTCCAGCCAGCCCCGCAGTTCCGCCAGCCTGTCCGGCGACAGGGCGGCCTGCGCCCGTGCGATGCGCAGCTTGGGATGCGGCGTCGGCAGCGTGTGCTCGCCGTCGGCGAGCAGTTCCTCGTAGAGTTTCTCCCCCGGTCGCAAGCCGGTGAAGACGATGCGGACATCTTCTTCGGTAAAGCCGGACAGGCGGATCATGTCGCGCGCCAAGTCGACGATCTTCACCGGCTCGCCCATGTCCAGCACGAAAATCTCCCCGCCCTGCCCCATCAGCCCGGCTTGCAGCACCAACTGTGCTGCCTCGGGAATCGACATGAAGTAACGGACAATCTCGGGATGCGTCACCGTCACCGGCCCGCCGCGCGCGATCTGTTCGCGAAACCTTGGGATCACGCTGCCGCTGCTGCCCAGCACGTTGCCGAAGCGCACCATGACGAAGCGCGTCCCGCCCGGCTCCTGCAATCCCTGGCAGACCATCTCGGCAATGCGCTTGGTCGATCCCATGACGTTCGCCGGATTCACCGCCTTGTCGGTGGAAATGAAAACGAACTCACCGCTGCCGTGGCGCCGCGCCGCCTCGGCCACGCGCAGTGTGCCCAGCACGTTGTTGCGCACCGCTTCCCAGGCGTTCTCGTTCTCCATCAGCGGCACGTGCTTGTAGGCCGCCGCATGGAACACCACCTCCGGGCGATAGCGCACGAACAGGTTCTCGATGCGCGCCGCATCCTTCACATCGCCCACCGCGCAGGCAATCGGGGTGTTCGGCAGCCGCAGGAAAAATTCCTGCTCGATCTGATAGAGCGCGAACTCCGACAGCTCGAACAGCACCAGCAGCTTCGGCTCGAAGCGCGCGATCTGGCGCGCCAGCTCCGATCCGATCGACCCGCCCGCGCCGGTGACCAGCACGGTCCTGCCGCCGAGCAGCCGATGCAGGCCGTCGCTATCGAGCGTCACCACTTCGCGGCCGAGCAAGTCCTCCAGTTCCACCTTGCGCAGATGGGATATGGAAACACGGCCGGACAACAGGTCGTCGATGGCCGGCACCGTCAGCACCGACGTTCCGGCGGCCGTCGCCGCCTCGGCCGCGCGGCGGCGGGCGGCAGCGGCAGCGGAGGGCATGGCGATGATGACGTTCTTCACCTGCAGCCGCTCGGCATGCCCGGCCACCTCGCCGATGCTGCCGAGCACCGGAACGCCGTCGAGCGAACGTCCGCGCTTGCCCGCCTCGTCGTCGAGCAGGCCCACCACGCGCCATTCCTGGCTGCGTTTCAATTCGCGCAACAGCATCATGGCGGCATCGCCGGCGCCCATGATCAACACCGGCTCGCCCTCGTCCCCCACCCGGCCGTACAACTGGTGCTCGCGCCAGGCCCGGTAGGCAAAGCGCGTCCCGCCCATCGCCATGATCAGCAGCAGGGGCTGCAGGATGAGGACCGAGCGCGGCACATCGCCCAACTGGAACATGAACACGCAGGCGCCCACCACCACGGCCGCCAGCGCCACCGCCAGCACGATCCGCTGCAGATCCTTGACGCTGACGTAGCGCCACATGCCCCGGTAAACGCCGAGGGAGAAGAACACTGCGGCATGCGCCGGCAGCATCCAGGCCAGGCCGACGAGCATGCCGCGGAAGTAAGCCGCGGGAATGTCGAGGTTGAAGCGCAGCCAGTACGCAATCGCCCAGGCCGCGGCCGCGGCGGCCAGGTCGTGGGCCAGGACGGCGGCATGCCTGGCGAGCATCCTCATCGTGTCGCCGCCTTCATGACCTTGGCCACGGCGCCGACCGTATCCGCCATTTCAGCTTCACCCAGCGTCGGGTGCACCATGAACATCAGGCTAGTCTCGCCCAGTTGCCGCGCCACGGGCAATCGCTGCGCCGGGCCCCAGCCGCGGTCGGTGAAGGCGCGTTCGAGATAGATTTCCGAGCAGCTTCCGGCGAAACAGGGCACCCCCTCGGCGTTGATGGCCTCGCCGATGCGCGTCGCATCCCATCCCGGCGCCAGCATGCCGGGTTCCACGAACGCGTAGTACTTGTAATAGGCATGGCCAATCCCTTCCGCGGGCCGGGTGATGCGCAACCCCAGGATAGCCGCGAAGCCGCGGTCCAGCATTGCCGCATTGCGCCGGCGCGCGGCCATCCATTGCGGCAGCTTGCCGAGTTGCCGCCGGCCGATCGCCGCCTGCATCTCCGTCATGCGGAAATTGCTGCCGAAGGATTCGTGCAGCCAGCGGAACCCCGGCGGGTGCTCGCGATTGAACACGGCATCGAAGCTTTTGCCGTGATCCTTGTAGGCCCAGGCCTTCTCCCACAGGCGCGAGTCGTCCGTCACCAGCATGCCGCCTTCGCCGCCGGTGGTCATGATCTTGTCCTGGCAGAAGGAGAAGGCGGCGCAATCGCCCAGGCTGCCCACCGGCCGGCCCTTGTAGGTCGCGCCGTGCGCCTGGGCGCAGTCCTCAATGACCTTGATGCCGCGTTCGCGCGCCAGCGCCATGATCGGATCCATGTCGCAGGACCAGCCGGCCAGATGCACCGCGACAATGGCGCGAGTGCGCAAAGTCAGTCTCCCCAGTACGGCGTCGGCGGTCAGATTCTGACTGACCGGATCGACGTCGGCGATCACCGGCACGGCGCCGCGCGCCACGGCGCAACTGGCGGAGGCGATGAAGGTGCGCGCCGGCACGATCACCTCGTCGCCGGGGCCGATGCCGAGCGCGTGGAGCGCCAGTTCCAGCGCCAGGGTGCCGTTGGCCAGGGAAATGGCATGGCGCGTGCCGGTGAAGGCGGCGAACTCCTCCTCGAAGCGCCGGCAAGCCTCGCCGGTCCAGTAGTTCACCCGCCCCGAGGCGAGCACCGCGGCGGCGGCCTCGATTTCATCCCGCTCGAACACCGGCCAGGGCGGAAAGGGTGCGCTGCGCTGCGGCAATCCGCCATCGATCGCCAATGCGTTTCGCCCGGATGGAATCACTCGCCAGCCTCCATGTCCCGCGTGACGACCGTGCCGGCCTTGATCACCAGTGCCGACCCCACCCGCACGCCCGGCAGCACCACCGCACCCGCCCCGACGAGTGTGCCCGCACCGACGGACGCGCCGCCGCACAGCACCGTCCCCGGCGCAATGTGCACGCCGTCCCCCACTTCGCAGTCATGCTCGACGATGGCGCCGGAGTTGACGATCGCATTGGTGCCGATGCGCGCATCGGCATTCACCACGGCGCCCGGCATGACCAGCGTGCCCGCGCCAATGAGCGCCGAGGGCGCCACCACCGCGGCCGGATGCACCACGCTCGCCAGGGACAAGCCCTGCTCGCCGAGCCAGCGGGCCACCGCCATGCGCGCGCGGTTGTCGCCGATGGCGACGATCACCGCATCAATGCCGCCGAGACGAGCCAGCAACGCCTCCCGCCCCCCGGTCACCGGATGGCCGAGCAGGCAGGCACCCGCTTGCGGATGGTCATCCACCACGCAGGCCACAGCCAGGAAAGGATGGCGCTCGATGGCATCCACCACCACTTTCCCGTGACCGCCCGCGCCGAAAACCGCGATGTGTCTTGTTCCCTTGTCCATGGATTGTTTCCGGTTTACTCCCTGATGCCGTTGTTTCCAGTCGTACCGCGAAACTTTTCTGTCGTGGCAAAACCCTCCATGGATACGCCCGATCCGGAAAAAACGCGCTCCACCGTCATGGCCAGAATCTTCAGGTCCAGCCAGAAAGAGCGGTGATCCACATACCACACATCCAACGCGAACTTGTCCTCCCACGACAGCGCATTGCGTCCGTTCACCTGGCTCCAGCCGGTGATTCCCGGGCGTACATCGTGCCGACGCATCTGTTCCGCGCTGTAAAGCGGCAAGTACTCCATTAACAGCGGGCGCGGACCGACCAGGCTCATGTCGCCCCTCAGCACATTGAACAACTGGGGCAGCTCGTCCAGGCTGAATCGGCGCAGCAGCGCCCCCAGCGGCATCAGGCGCGCTTCGTCCGGCAGCGGCTGGCCGTCCGCCCCCGCCGCCTCCGCCATGGTGCGAAACTTGAGCACCTCGAAGGGCCGCCCGCGCAGTCCCGGCCGCTGCTGCCGGAACAGCACCGGCAACCCCATGCGCCAGGCGATGGCCGCAGCCGTCGCAACGATCACCGGCGACAGCAGGAAAGTCAGTCCCAGCGCTACGGCAAAGTCGAACATGCGTTTCAGCATCGCGTGGATTCTACGTCAGCCAAGCAACTTCCAATAAAAGCAAAGCCAGGCCTCCGTCACGGCCTCCCGGGAAAACAGGCGCAGCGCCCGAGCCCGCGCGGTGCGGCCCATCCCGGCGCGGCGCGGCGCGTCATCCGCCAGCGCGGCCATCTCCGTCGTCATTTCGGCCGCGTCGCCGGGCCGATGCAGCAAACCGGTGACGCCCTCTTCCACCGCGTCGGTAATGCCGTAGATGCGGGAGGCGATGGCGGGAATGCCGGCCGCCGCCGCCTCGATGATGACCATGCCGAAGCCCTCCCGATAGCTCGGCAGGCAAAACACATCGGCGGCGGCCATGAAGTCCTCCGGCCGGTCTGTGTAGCCGACGAAGCGCGTTCGCGCCAGCGCAGCGCCCAGGCGCGATTCCAGGTCGCCGCGCAGGCCCGCCTCGTCCGGCCCGACGACGAGCAGCCAGGCGGCGGGATTGTCCAGGGCCGCAAAGGCCTCGGTCAGATCCAGCACGCCCTTGTCCCGGTTCAGGCGCCCGAGGAACAGGAAAACAATAGCCTCCCCGGGAATACCCTGCGCAAGCCGGACCCAGGTGCGCCGGCCGGCATCGGGACGGAAGCGCTCCCCGTCCGCGCCGCAGATCGACCCTTCCCCAAGCACCTGGATCTTCTCCGCAGGGGCGATCCCTTCCGCAATCATGAAGTCGCGCTGGGACCGGCTGTCCGCAAGCACATGGGTGGCCAGGCGCGCCATCAGCCGGTCCGCCGCCTTGAGCAACTGCCGCTGCCAGCCTCTGCGCGTGGCCCATACCTGGCCGGTGAAGACGTGAATCCGCAGCGGCACCCGGACCATGGCGGCGGCCAGCAGCGCCAGCATGCCGGCCTTGGGCGTAACCGAACTGACGGCCGCATAGCGCTCGCGCCGGAACAGGGCATGCAGCCGCAGCAGGGCCGCCAGGTCGGCCAGCGGCGAGATCCTGCGGCGGATGCGCACCGGCACGATCCCGGCGTGGGCCGATATGCCGCCCAGCTCGGCCGGATCCCTGACGTCTGCGACGAGATCGATCGCATGGCGGCCGCTCAAGGCCGCAATATGTCCGCTCAGGAACGCCCTCGCCGTAAGGGGGCTGGACACCACGAAACAGATCCTTGCGTTGCCGGTGGAATTCATTGCGCTTCCAGCACTTGCCCCACGGCATTCCAGCCGAACACGCGGATCCCCTTGCGCTCATGGGTTTCCGTCCCGCCATAGACAAGCGCTGGAGCAACGGCCCGGTCGCCGGCGAAGCCCATCCAGCGTTCCAGCCCGGCAAAAAACTCCCGATTGAGGGTCTGGCCGGACTTGATTTCTACCGGCATCAGCTTTGTTCCGACATCGGCAATGACATCCACCTCGTTGCCATTGCTGTCACGCCAGAAATGGAATGTCACCCGCTCCCCCATGTTGAAGCGGGTCTTCACCAGTTCCGCAACGACCATCGTTTCAAAGATGCTGCCGCGCAGCGGGTGCGCGGCAAGTTGATTCGCCTCCTGGATGCCCAGCAGCCAGCACAACAGACCGGTATCGTAGAAGTAGAGCTTCGGTGACTTGATCAACCGCTTGCTGAAATTCGCATGATGCGGAGGCAGCAAAAACAGGATGTAACTGGCCTCCAAAACGGAAATCCAGGCTTTGGCCGTGTTGTGCGTGATGCCGCAGTCGGTAGCCAGCGAGGAAAGGTTCAGGATCTGCCCGCTGCGCCCGGCGCACAAGCGCACAAAACGCTGAAACCCCTCCAGATCCTGCACCTTAAGCAGTTGGCGGACATCGCGTTCCACATAGGCCGTCACATAGGCGGGAAACCAGGCGCGCGGCAACAGACGGCGGTCGTACAAAGGCGGGTAGCCGCCGGCGAACAGCATCGCGTCCAGGCCGGGCGGATGAATACCGGCCTGATCCAGTTCGTGAATAGAAAAAGGCAGCAACTCGATAAAGGCCGTGCGGC
>JADFDL010000008.1 GCA_018262875.1 Rhodocyclaceae bacterium
CTCCTTCTTGATGGCTTTCTGGCGGGCGGACTCGGAGGACTCTTCCTGCTTCAGGCGACCCTCCTTCTGTTCCAGCCACGAGCTGTAATTGCCTTTCCAGGGAATGCCGTGGCCGCGGTCGAGCTCGAGGATCCACTCGGCGGCGTTGTCGAGGAAGTAGCGGTCGTGGGTCACCGCCACCACGGTGCCGGGGAAGCGGGTGAGGAACTGCTCGAGCCAGTCCACCGATTCGGCGTCGAGGTGGTTCGTCGGCTCGTCGAGCAGAAGCATGTCGGGCTTCGAGAGCAGCAGGCGGCAGAGCGCGACGCGGCGTTTTTCGCCGCCGGAGAGATTGGCGATCTTCGCCTCCCAGGGCGGCAGGCGCAGGGCGTCGGCGGCGACTTCCAGTTGCTGCTCGGCGGTATGGCCGTCGGAGGCGGCGATGATCGCTTCGAGTCGCGCCTGCTCGGCGGCGAGCGCATCGAAGTCGGCGCCGTCTTCGGCGTAGGCCGCATAGACGGCATCGAGCTTCTGCTGCGCCTCGAACACCTCGCCGAGGCCTTCCTCGACGGATTGGCGGACGGTCATCTGCGGGTCGAGCTGCGGCTCCTGCGGCAAGTAGCCGATGGAGAGGTTCGGCATCGGCGTGGCTTCGCCCTCGATATCCTTGTCCACGCCGGCCATGATCTTCAGCAGCGTCGACTTGCCCGAGCCGTTCAGACCCAGCACGCCGATCTTGGCGCCGGGAAAGAAGGACAGGGAGATGTCCTTGAGGATGTGACGCTTGGGCGGGACGATCTTGCCCACGCGGTTCATGGTGAAGACATATTGGGCCATGCTCGGGCTACCTGATTGGAAAGAAGCAATTTTAACGGAGAGTGCTCATGCAGGCCCGATATGACGAACGCAATAGCCTATACTTCAAATACGTAGCGTGATTGAGCCAACAGGAAAATTAATTATCGCACTCATCGATTTCTATTAGATTTGCACGAGAAGGCAAGTCTGCCCGCCGCACCATGGCCGAGACTGAACCGGAAGCGCGGCGCCAATCCCGCAAGCATGTCCAGCCAGGCAGGCCATGGCACGAAACTGGAGGAGAACGAAACGATGTTCCGCAAGCTGACCGGCATGTTCATGGCATGGCTTCTCCTGCTCGCCGGACAACCCGCCGCGGCCCAGGAAAGGGCCTATCTGCTGGGCGTCATCAGCTACGGCAACAGCGCGCAGATGATTGCCACTGAACACCATGGCCTCACCGAATACCTCGGCCGGGTGCTCAAGCGCCCCGTGCGCATCGAGGGCGCGCGCGACTTCACGACTTTCGCTGCGCGGGCCAAGGCCAAGCGCTACCACATGATGTTCGTCGCCCCCTCCGCGGTGATCGAGGCCAACCGCTCGGCCGGCTACCTGCCCGTCGCCAAGGTTCCCGGCCTGCTCTCGGTATCCTTCATGGCGCCGACGAAAGCCGGCATCGCCTTTCCCGAGGACATGAAGGGCAAGCGCATTGGTTTCACCGGCAAGGACGCCATGATCACCCAACTGGCCTTCGTCGAGCTGCGCAACCTCGGCATCAAGGAACCCGAGAAGTATTTCAGCAGCATGGCCTACTACAACGACGCCGACGGCGTGCTCGCCGGCATGCAGATGAACCTGATCGACATCGGCGTCGCCAACTCGGGGCTCTTCAACGTGTGGGCCAACAAGGGCGCCGACATGAACCTCATCCACTCCGGCAAGGGCGTGCCGCATCTGACTTTCGGCGTGCGCGGCGATCTGCCCGAATCCGAGCGGCGCGCCATCACCGACGCCCTGCTCAAGGCGACGCAGGACAAGGACGCCCAGGAATTCCTCCGCTTCAGCAATTTCCCTGGCTTCGAGCCGGCCAAGCTTGCCGATTACGAAGAAATGGCCAAGACCCTCGGCATCAAGTAGCGGCAACAATCCCGAGGAAAGATGGATATGAGCCGCCTTGATGCGTCGATCATTGTTTTCGGCTTGCCCACGGTGCGCGCGACTGCAATAATCGCCCGGAAGACAAGCGGCAGGAAATGGAATGGGGAGCAGGCAAGTCGCATCGTAGCCGGAACCGGACGGTACCTTGACCATCGGGCTTGCGCGGGGCTAAAGTCAGTCCCGCCGGAACGGCGCCTTGTTCCCCGCCGCCTTGATTTTTTTCATGCCGGCTTCGGCCGATCTCTTGAATCCGACTGCAGCCTGAATTTGAAATGAGCGACAACACACAACCGCCCGGCGCTACGGAAGACACCGGCAAGCGAGGTCTCTGGCAGAGACTGAAAAACCCGCCGAAATGTTCCATGCTGCGCATGATCGTTCTCGGCATCGTCGGCGGCATCGCCATCTGGGGCGGCCTCAACACCGGCATGGAGTGGACCAACCGTTCCGAGTTCTGCACCTCCTGTCACGAGATGACCATTCCCTACGAGGAACTCAAGAAGACCGTGCACTACAAGAACCGCAGCGGCACTACCGTGCAATGCGCCGACTGCCATGTCGCCAGCAGCAAGACGCCGACCGACTACATGTTCAAGTCGTTCCAGAAGCTGATGGCGGCCCGCGACGTCGTCGGCCACATCCTGGGCACCATCGACACGCCGGAAAAATACGAGGCCTACCGCCTGACCATGGCCAAGCGCGTCTGGGAGCGGATGGAAGCCCGGGATTCCAAGGAATGCCGCAACTGCCACGACTTCAAGACCATGGATCCGGAAAAGCAGAAGGATCGCTCGGTGGTGAAGCACGAGGGCGCGATGGAGGACGGTAAGACCTGCATCGAATGCCACAAGGGCATCGCGCACAAAGCGGTTCACCACCTGCTGGAGCAGGAAAAAACGCCGGCTGCCGGCAAGCAGGGTTGAGCCGCGCCATTCGCAAAATGATTTCCGTACCGAGCATCAGGAGGAGTAGGCAATGAAAAAGATCACCGTTGCAGTCATGGGCCTGTTTGTCGCCGGTGGCGCCTTCGCCGCGCCGGACTGGGACAAGGTTCCGCCGCGCAAGATGACCCTGTTTTATCCCGGTCAGGCGAGCTACGAGTGGGTCATGAACAAGGCCGACCACTCGGCCGTTCCCGACATCGTCGACAAGAAGCGTCCCTGCGCCAAGTGCCATGAAGGCGACGCCAGCGAAATCGGCGACAAGATCGTCGCCGGCAAGCCGGTCGGCAGTTCCAAGTCGGTGCTGGAGCCCACTCCGCCGAAGGGCAAGGCCGGCTCGATCCCGATCACCTTCCAGGCGGCCCACGACGGCAACAAGATCTACTTCCGCTTCGAGTGGGTGCCGCCGAAGATCGGCGACAAGAAAATGGATGCGAAGAACGAGGTCAAGCTGGCCATGATGTTCGACGGCGGCGGCACGGTGGAGGGTTCCGGCCTGAACGGCTGCTGGTCAACCTGCCACCAGGACCTGCGCACCATGAAGAGTCCCAAGGACGACAAGAAGACCAAATACATCAAGGACGCGGATCTCGCCGGCGGCAAGTTCATGGACCTGATGCAATTCCGCAGCGGCAAAGGCGAAAAGCCGGTGGACGGTCATGTCACCGACCAGCGCTACAACGATGGCGGTAAGAGCCTGCTCAAGGCCGAGGGCAAGAAGGAAGGCAACAAGTGGGTGGTGACCTTCGAGCGCACGCTGGCCGGCGGCGGCAAGGGGGATCACAGCATCGCCGCCGACAAGGTGTATAACTTCGGCATCGCCATTCACGAGGATCACACCAACGCGCGCTTCCACTACGTCTCGCTGGGCTACCAGTTCGGGCTCGACAAGGCGATGCCCGACGTGAAGAATTACATCAATGTGACGAAACAGTAGTAAAGAGGCAGCAGAAGTCGAGCAGTTCGTTTTTCCACGCAAAAGGAGGAGATGACTATGAGGATAAAAGCAATCCAGTGGGCGCTGTCCGCTGCCGTCCTGGCGATGTCGGCAAGCGCTTTCTCGGCGCCGCCGACGCCCGCCATGCTGTCCAACGCCTGCGCCGGCTGCCATGGCACCCATGGCGAGAGCGCCGGGCCGAGCATGCCGGCCCTGGCGGGACAATCGAAAATCTCGATTGTCGAGTCGATGAAGGGCTTCAAGAGCGGCGAGCGGCCATCAACCGTCATGGGCCGCCTGTCCAAGGGCTACTCCGACGCGGAGTTCGAGGCGATGGGAGAGTTTTTCTCCAGGCAGAAGCCGTTCACCACCAGCCAGACGCTCGACCGCGCCAAGGTCGCCAAAGGCGCCGAGCTGCATGAGAAGAACTGCGCCCGCTGCCACGTCGAGAACGGCAAGGAGATCAAGGACAACTCGCCGGTCATGGCCGGCCAGTGGGTGAAGTACCTTGAGATTCAGATGGCCGACTACCATTCCGGCAAGCGCAAGATGTTCGACCGCAAGGCCGAGAGGATGAAGCCGCTGTCCCAGAGCGATCTGGACGCCATCGCGCACTTCTACGCCAGCGTGAAATAAGGGAGGAAATAATATGACAATCGATCGGAGAAGTTTTCTCAAGATGACCGCGGGCGCCGGTGCGGCAGGCGTTCTCTATGGCTGCGCCAGCACGGGCCCGTCAGGCTCCACGGCGGATGTCATGCCGAAGACCGGCCGCCGTGTAGTGGTGGTCGGCGGCGGCTATGGCGGCACCATCGCCGCCAAGTACATCCGCATGATGGACAAGAACATCGAGGTCGTGCTGGTCGAGCGCAACGACCATTTCGTCTCCTGCCCGTTCAGCAACCTGTACATCGGCGGCCTCATGAAAGACCTGTCGCCGCTGACCATCAGGTACGACAAGCTGGCGGCCAACCACGGCATCAAGCTGCTGCAGGCCGAGGTCACCGGTGTGGATGCGGCGTCCAGGACGGTCGTCACCTCCAAGGGCACGCTCAAGTATGACCATCTGGTCCTCTCCCCCGGCATCGATTTCCGCACCGAGGAAGTCAAGGGCTACGACATCGCGACCACCCCTGAAGTCATCCCCCATGCCTGGAAGGCCGGCCCGCAGACCGTGCTGCTGCGCAAGCAGCTCGAAGCCATGCCGGACGGCGGCAACGTCGTGCTGAGCATCCCGCTTGCCCCCTTCCGCTGCCCGCCCGGACCCTATGAGCGGACCAGCATGATCGCCATGTTCCTCAAGCAGCACAAGCCGAAGTCGAAGATCATCGTCCTCGACGCCAATCCGGACATCGTCTCAAAGAAGGGCCTCTTCCTGAAGGGCTGGAAGAAGCACTACGAGGGCATCGTGGACTACCGCCCGGCCAAGAAGGTCACGGAAGTGGATGCCCGGTCCAAGACCGTGCTGGTCGAAGGCCTAGAGGACGTCAGAGGCGCCGTGGTCAACCTGATTCCGCCGCAGCGCGCCGGCCAGATCGCCGTCGCGGCGGGCCTGGTGGGCGCAGACAAGAACTGGTGCCCGGTCAACCCGACCACTTTCGAGTCGACGATTCACAAGGGCATCCACGTCATCGGCGATGCCTGCGTGGCGGGCGCCATGCCCAAGTCCGGCTATTCGGCCAACTCGGAAGCCAAGGCCTGCGCCACCAACATCGTCAACATGATGAACGGCAGGGAGATCGTCGATTTCTCCGGCATCAACACCTGCTACAGCTTCCTCTCCGCCAAGGAAGCGGTCGAGGTCACGGGTGTCTACAAGGTGGATAAGGAGAAAAACACGATCATCGCGGTGCCTGGCACGGTGGGCGTCTCGCCCGACCTGTCCGAGCTCGAGGCCATTTATGCCGAGAGCTGGCTGAAGAACATCCTCATCGAAATGTCGACCTGATACGCAGCAGCAAGCTCAAAAACAAACCCCGCTCCGGCGGGGTTTGTTTTTTCAGGCGTCAGCCATGGCCGGTGCTGCCGAAGCCGCCAGCGCCGCGCTGCGATTCCTCGAAGCTGTCGACAATATTGAAGGCCACCTGCAGCACCGGCACGACGATCAACTGCGCCAGGCGGTCCATCGGGTTGATGGTGAAGGTCTCGCGGCCGCGGTTCCAGGTGGATACGAAAATTTCGCCCTGGTAGTCGGAATCGATCAGGCCGGTGAGATTGCCCAGCACGATGCCGTGCTTGTGGCCAAGGCCCGAGCGCGGCAGGATCAGCGCCGCCAGGCCCGGATCGGCCAGGTGGATGGCGATACCGGCGGGAATCAGCTGGGTGTCGCCCGGATGCAGCTTCACCGGCGCCTCGACGCAGGCGCGCAGGTCGAGGCCGGCGGCGCCGGGCGTGGCGTAATGGGGCGGATTGTCCTTCAGCCGCGGATCGAGGATCCGCACATCGATGCGATGCAAGAAATTACCCTCCGTTGCCGGCCAGCATCTGGTCGATGTGGGCGACGATGCCGCGGGCGATCTCGATCTTCGGGGCCGGACCGAGCGGGTGCCGGCCCCGATCGTCGAACATGACGACCGTGTTGCCGTCGCCACCCAACCCGTGCCGGAGCAGATTGCCGACGACCAGCGGCAGCTTCTTGGCCAGGCGCTTGCCTTGCGCGTACTCGTCGAGGTTCTCGCTCTCGGCGGCAAAGCCGACGCAGAACGGCGGCTGCGGCAGCGCGGCAATCTCGGCCAGGATGTCTGGATTCGGCTGCAGGGTCAGGGTCAGCGGCTGGGCGGCCTTCTTGATCTTCTGTGCCGCCGTTTGCTCCGGGCGATAGTCGGCCACGGCCGCCACACTGATGAAAATATCCGTCTCCCTGACATGGCGCTGTACCGCTTCGCGCATTTCACCGGCGCTCTGTACATCGACGCGCACGACCCCGGCCGGGGTCGGCAGCGCCACCGGCCCGCTCACCAGCGTCACTGAAGCGCCGGCATCGCGCGCGGCGCGCGCCAGAGCGAAGCCCATTCTGCCGGAACTCAGGTTGGTCAGGCCGCGCACCGGGTCGAGCGCTTCGAAGGTCGGCCCGGCGGTGAGCAGGACGCGGCGCCCGGCCAGCACTTTCGGCTGGAAAAAACCGACCACCGCATCGTGCAGTTCCGCCGCTTCCAGCATGCGCCCCAGGCCGGTCTCGCCGCAGGCCTGCTCGCCGCAGGCCGGGCCGAGGACGATCACGCCGTCCTGCGCAAGCTGACTTTTGTTGCGCTGCGTGGCGGGGTTCTCCCACATCTGGCGGTTCATCGCCGGCGCCACGATCAGCGGGCAGTCGCGCGCCAGGCACAGGGTCGACAACAGGTCGTCGGCCAGGCCGTGCGCCAGCTTGGCGAGGAAGTCCGCCGAGGCCGGCGCGACGACGATGGCGTCGGCGCCGCGCGAAAGGTCGATGTGGGCCATGTTGTCCGGCATGCGCGCATCCCACATGTCGGTCCAGGCCGGCCGGCCGGTGAGCGCCTGGAAGGTCGCCGGCGTGACGAACCGGGCGCCCGACTGCGTCAGCACGGCGTGCACTTCCGCGCCGTCCTTGACGAACAGCCGCGCCAACTCGGCCGCCTTGTAGGCCGCGACGCCGCCGGTGACGCCCAGCACCAACCGTTTTCCCTTCAGTTCAGCCATGACGATGCGCTAGAATCCGCTACTCCGATCCGGCGATTCTACTAGGATTGAACCGACGATGGCGATCACCGACTGGCCCGAAAGCGAGCGCCCGCGCGAGCGGCTTCTGAAACTCGGCGCCGGCGCGCTCTCCGATGCCGAACTGCTGGCGATCTTCCTGCGCGTCGGCGTCAGGGGCGCCAGCGCCGTCGACCTGGCGCGCACCCTGCTCGGTCATTTCGGCAGCCTGAGCCGGCTGTTTTCCGCGCCGGCGCCCGAGTTTGCCGCCATCCCCGGCATGGGCAGCGCCAAATACACCCAGTTGCAGGCGGTGGTGGAACTGGCGCGGCGCGCCCTGCGCGAGGAAATGGTTGCCGGCGATGCGCTTTCCTCGCCGCGCGCCGTACGCGACTACCTGCGGCTTACACTCGGCAGCCTGCCGCATGAGGTCTTCATGGTGCTGCTGCTGGATGCACAAAATCGGCTGATCGTCGCGGAGGAACTGTTCCGCGGCACGCTGACGCAGACCAGCGTGCACCCGCGCGAGGTGGTCAAGCTGGCCCTGTCGCACAACGCCGCCGGCGCCATCCTTGCCCACAACCACCCCTCGGGCGTGGCCGAACCGAGCCGGGCCGACGAAGCGCTCACCCAGGCCCTCAGACAGGCCCTGACGCTGGTCGATGTGAAACTGCTGGATCATTTCATCGTCGCCGGCGCCGCCGATCCCCTCTCCTTCGCCGAGCGAGGATTGCTCGATCGATAGCGTTCATTTCACCAGCAAGGCGCCGCCGCTGCACAGCAATAGGATGCCGATGCCGCGGCGGAAGGCTTCCTGGCTGATCGTGGTGTGCACCTTGCCACCCAGGTAGATGCCGACCAGCATCACCGGCAGCGCCATCGCCAGCGTTTTGAGAAACTCCAGCGTCAATATCCCGGTGAGGAAATAACCCGCCAGGCGGTTTGCGCCGTCGAGCAGGAAGATGGCGGCGAAGGTGGCGCGAAACTGCGACTTGTCCAGCTTGCGCATCTGCAGATAGGCCACATAGAACGGCCCGCCGGTGCCGAATGCCGTGCCGATCAATCCACCCAGCCCGCCCGCCGATATCGCCCACCAGCGGCTGTGCGCGCCTTCGGGCGCTTTACCCGACAGGGAATACATGGCGTAAAAAATGATGAAGGCAGCCATGGCCTTCAGCAGCAACCGTGTATCGACCGATTGCAGCAAGTAAAGGGCTGCGACCACGCCGAGGACTGCAAACGGCAGCAGAGGCCATATCTCGGTCCAGCAAATCGCCTGCCGTTCCTTGATGCCCTGGCCGGCGGAGGCGAGATAGTCCAGCGCCACCACCAGCGGGACCGCCAGCGGCAGGGGAAACCAGAGCAGCAAAAGCGGGATGGCGATGAGTCCGGAGCCGAAACCGGCGACGCCGCGCACGAAATACGCCAGCGAAAGCACCGTGAAGGCGAAGAGATGCTGGGCTATCCCGGACGCGTCCATACCCCCCCTCCCTGCGATGCCGATTGGGCTCCCTTCAAGGAAGCGCCGCGCTTATTCGGGAATATTACCTTGACCGCCACCATTCCACAAAGACTGTTGTCTCCTGTCCGGCGTTTCCTCCGGGGTGTTTGCACCCGGAAAAACACAAGGGAAACATCGGCTTGATTTTCTGCGAAAGGATCACGTATAATGCGCGGCTTTGCTAAATCCGAATTTGGAGCATAAATCATGGCCCGCGTTTGCCAAGTGACCGGTAAGGCACCGATGGTGGGAAACCACGTTTCCCACGCCAACAACAAGACCAAGCGCCGCTTTCTGCCGAACCTGCAGAACCGCCGCTTCTGGGTCGAGTCCGAAAACCGCTGGGTGAGCCTGCGCGTGTCCAATGCCGGCTTGCGCACCATCGACAAGAAGGGCATCGATGTCATCCTGGCCGAGTTGCGCGCCAAAGGCACCCTTTAAGGAGACCCGCCATGCCCCGCGAGAAAATCAAACTGGAAAGCACGGCCGGCACCGGCCACTTCTACACGACGACCAAGAACAAGCGCACCAAGCCCGAAAAGCTCGAGATCAAGAAATTCGATCCCAAGGCACGCAAGCACGTCCTGTACAAGGAAACCAAGCTGAAGTAAGCCGTTTCCACCCAATAAAAAACCCGCTGAGGCGGGTTTTTTATTGGGTTCCACAGGTCGCCGGGAAGAAGGCCGATTCCGTTTTGTTCTCTGTCAATCCACGAGCATCGCCTCGGCATAAGGCACGGCCTCGGCGCGATGGCGCTTCCAGTTGTCGAGATAGGCGCGCAGCACCGGCGGGTTGCCGCGCAGGATCACCACGTTCTCGGCGTTGCGCATGCGCGCCGACCAGGTGAAGTTGTAGGAACCGGTGACCACCGCCCCGCCGGCGTCGGCCGCGTCGACAAGGATGATTTTATTATGCGCAGCGGCATAGCGCACCTCCAGCGCGACGGGAATGCCCGCCTTGGCGAGCAGCGGAATCTGGCTGTTCTCGCCGCGCGCCGTCTGCTCGCGGTCGGCCAGCACTTCGACGCGGATGCCGCGCGCCTGCGCCTCGATCAGGGCCGCGCCGAGCGTGCGGCTGGTGAGCAGGTAGGCCTGCACATGGACCGTGCGCCGCGCGCCGCGCAGCGCGCGCAGGATGGCTGCTTCGATGTCGTCGTGCGGGCTGAACAGCACCTCCGCCGTGCCGAGCGAGGCATGGGCAGCGGCCGGACGCGGATCGAAGGCCGGCGCCGGCTGCGCCAGCAGAAAAGTCAGTCCCGCCAGCACGGCGGCCGAAACGATGCGTCCCCTCACCGGAAAGTCTCGCGCCGGCGCACAAAGTCAGCCTCCGTCACACGGCGCGCACAGGACGCACGTCGATGAGCCGGGGGTCCGTTGCAAGATCGACCAGAATGACGCGCACCCGTTCCTGCCAGAGACGGCCGAACTCGCGCTGCTCTTCAACGCTGGCGAGGCCGGTGATCGAGGCGCCCATCAACTCGCGCATGCGCGGCTCGGCCGGCACGAGTTCCAGATGCGCGGCCACGTCCACGGCCGCGCCGGTGTCCTTGCGCGTGAAGCGAATTTCTCCCTCCACGCCTTCGCTGAAGAAGAGCAGGTTGCGCCGGTCGAAGCGGCCGCCCAGCCCCTTGAAACCGGTGTCGCGCGTCGCCCCGGTCAGGAAGGTGACAATATTGGCGATGACGCCGGTGACCCCGCTCGTCGCCTCCTGGCGGAAACCGGCACGGACGGCGCCGCGCTCGGCGACGTCATTTGGATAGAGCGCTTCGAGCGCCCGCAGGGTCATCATCCAGGCCGAGGCCACGGTCGGGCAGGAATGCCCCGCCGCCTTGACGGCGTCGATGTAGCGGTACTCGATGAGGCCGTCTTCCGTGGCGCCGAGGAAGCCGGCCAGCGGATCGCGCAGGGTGATAACGGGCGCCTTGTCGTAGAAATCCGGATAACGCATGGGAGAAAGGCCTCCTGTAAGCAAGGTTTGCATTGTGCCCCGGCGGGCGCGGCTTGAAAACAGCGAGGGCAGCGTGGGTTCAGCGCCGGCCTTATGCCTTGCCGAGCGGGCCGGGCTTGTGCCGCGTGAAGAGCCCCCGCGTCCAGACGATCAGGTCGTCGACATAAGTGAAGGCCACCGGGATCGCCAGCAGGCTGAGGAAGGTCGAGGTGATCAGCCCGCCGATGACGACGATCGCCATTGGTGCGCGAAAGCTCGGGTCGGTGCCGATGCCGAGCGCGATCGGCAGCATGCCGGCGCCCATCGCCACGGTGGTCATGACAATCGGCCGCGCGCGCTTGCGGCAGGCGTCGAGCAGCGCCTCCCAGCGATCGAGGCCGGGCTGGCCGTCGACGCCGCGGCGGGCCAGCAGCACGTAGTCGATGAGCAGGATGGAATTCTTGGTCGCGATGCCCATCAGCATGATGAGGCCGATCATCGAGGGCATCGACAGCGACTGCTGCGTCACGAAGAGCGCGAGGAAGGCGCCCGGCACCGAAAGCACCAGCGCAGCGAGAATGGTCACCGGCTGGACGAAATCCCTGAACAGCAGCACCAGCACGATGTAGATGCAGAGCACGCCGGCGGCCATGGCCAGACCGAAGCTCTCGAACAACTCCACCATCGCCTCGGCATCGCCGACCGTGGTCTGCATCACGCCCGGCGGCAGGTTGCGCAGGCTGGGCAGGGCCAGCGCCGCCTTCTCCACCTCGCCCAGGGGCTGGCCGTTGAGCTCGATCTCGAAGTTGATGTTGCGCAGCCGGTCGTAACGGTCGATCTCCGCCGGTCCGCTGCCGATTTCGATCGAGGCCACGTTGGCGAGCAGCACCGGGCCGTTGCGGCCGGACACCGTCAGGCGCTCCAGCAGCGCGAGATCGGTGCGTGCGCCGGGCGGCAGCTTGACGACGATCGGCACCTGGCGCTGCGACAGGTTGAGCTTGGCCAGGCCCTGGTCGTAGTCGCCGGCCGTGGCGATGCGCAAGGTGTCGGCGATGGCCGCCGAGGTCACGCCGAGATCGGCCATGCGGGCGAAATCGGGACGCACGATGAGCTCCGGCCGCACCAGATTGGCCGTCGTGGTGACGTTGCCGATGCCGGCAATGCCGCGCAACTCGCGCTCCACCCGGCGTGCGTGCCCGGCCAGCAGCGTCCCGTTCTCGCTGGCGAGGACAAGGATGTACTTCTCGCCGCCGGAGCCGAGGCCGACCTTGACCTGCACGCCCGGGATGGCTTCAAGGGCGCCGCGCAGGCGCTTTTCGATATCCTGCTTGGTCAGGCCGGGCCGCTCGCCGCGCGGCGTGAGATTCAGCGTCAGCGTCGCCTTGCGCACCTCGGCCGCCCCCTGCGGGGCGAACGGGTCGCTGCCGGCGCGGCCGCCGCCGACGGCGGTATAGACCAACTTGACGTTCGGATCGCGGCGGGCGATGGCGCCGGCCCGCTCGGCCACCGCCAGCGTCTCGCGGAAAGTCGCGCCCGGCGGCAACGAGAGGTAGACCTGCGTCTGCGAAAGATCATCCGGCGGCAGGAAGCCGGTGGGCAGCAGCGGCACCAGGGCAAACGAGCCGACGAAGAAGGCCGCCGCGGCGAGCAGTGTCCGCGCGCGATGGCGCAGGCAGCGTGCCGCCCAGTCCTGATAGAGCGCCAGCCAGCGCGGCACCCGCTCGGCCGCCACCGGGCGCAGCAGGTAGGCGGCCATCATCGGCGTCAGCATGCGCGCCACCACCAGCGAGAAGAACACCGCGATCGCCGCCGTCCAGCCGAACTGGACGAAGTACTTGCCGGCCACGCCGCTCATGAAGGCGGTGGGCAGGAACACCGCGATCAGGGTGAACGTCGTCGCGATCACCGCCAGGCCGATCTCGTCGGCCGCTTCCATCGCCGCCTGGTAGGGCGTCTTGCCCATGCGCAGATGGCGCATGATATTTTCGATCTCGACGATGGCATCGTCGACCAGGATGCCGACGACGAGCGACATCGACAGCAGCGTCACGACATTCAGCGTGAAGCCAAGGAGATGCATGACGGCGAAGGTCGGGATGGCGGACAACGGCAGCGCCGCCGCCGACACCAGGGTCGCCCGCCAGTCGCGCAGGAACAGCCACACCACCAGCACGGCCAGCGCGGCGCCCTCCAGCAGCAGAATCATCGAGCCCTCGTAGTTCTCGATCACCGGATCGACGAAATTGAAGGCTTCGGCGATCTCGATGTGCGGATGCTCGGCTTTGAGCTGCGCCAGTGCCCGGACGACGTCGTCTGCCACGTCGACTTCGCCGGCGCCGCGACTGCGCGTGATCTCGAAGCCGACCACGGGGCGGCCATCGAGCAGCGCGGCGCTGCGCTGCTCGGCCACCCCGTCGCTTACCGTCGCCAACTGGTCGAGGCGCACGCGCCGGCCGTCGGAGAGGACGATGTCCATGGTCGCCAGCTCCATCGCGGAGCGCACGGTGGCGATGGTGCGCACCGACTGCTCGGCGCCGCCGATGTCGGCGCGCCCGCCGGAGGCCTCCTGCTGGATGCGGCGAAGTTGCCGTGATACATCGGCGGCGGTGGCGTTGAGCGCCAGCATGCGCGCCGGATCGAGCTCGACGCGGACTTCGCGGCTGACGCCGCCGACACGGGCGACGGCGCCTACGCCGCGCGCCGAAAGAAGCGCCTTGGTCACGGTGTTGTCGACGAACCAGGACAGCGCCTCGTCGTCCATGCGCGGCGAGGCGATGGTGTAGGTGAGGATCGGCGCGCCGGAAAGGTTGACCTTGCTGACGGCCGGATCGCGCAGGTCGGCCGGCAGGTCGGCGCGAATCCGCGCCACCGCGTCGCGCACATCGTCGACGGCTTCCTGGATTGGCTTTTCCAGGCGGAATTCGACAGTCACCAGCGCCGCGCCGTCCTGCACCTTGGTGTAGATGTGCTTGATGCCCTGCAAGGTGGCAACGGCATTCTCGATCTTGCGCGCGACTTCCGTCTCCATCTGTGCCGGCGCGGCGCCGGGCAGGGCGGCACTGACCGTCACCGTCGGCAGCTCGACGTCCATGAACTGCTGGATCTTCATCGCCCTGAAGGAGAGGATCCCCCACAACGTCAGCAGCAGAAACAGCAGGATGGCCGGAATCGGGTTGCGGATCGACCAGGCGGATACGTTCATCGCGCGCCGTCCGCCGCGGCGACGACCTTCACCGCGTCGCCGTCGGCGAGAAAACCCGCGCCGCCAGCGACAACGGCCTGGGTGGCATCGAGTCCGCCGGCAATTTCGACTCGCCCGCCATGGCGGCGGCCGATCTCCACCTTGACCTGCGCCACGCGATCGGCGCCATCCAGGCGGAAGACATAGGCGAAGCCCTCGCGCAGCACCACGGCCGATTGCGGCAGGGTCAGCGCCGGCGCCCGCCCCAGCTCGAATTCGCCGCGGGCGAACATGCCGGCCTTCACCGCCGAATCGGCCGGCAGGTCAACGAAAGCCAGCCCATTGCGGGTATTCGGGTCGACACTGGGCGCAATCCGGCGCAGCTTGCCCTGGACGCGCTCGCCGCCCGGCCCGGTCAGCGTCGCCGCCATGCCCGGTGCCAATTGGCCAAGAAAAGCCGATGGCACATCGGCGCGCCATTCCAGCCGGCCGCCGCGGATCAGGCGAAAGAGTTCCTCCCCGCCCTGGGTAAGCGAGCCAACCACCGCCGCGCGCGCCGAGATGACACCATCGTCGGGCGCCAGCACGCCGGTCTTGCTCATTCGGAGTTGCGCCGCCTGCAGGCGCGCGCGGGCGGCGGCGAGGCGGGCTGCGGACGTGCGCTCGGAAGTCTGGAACTGGGTTTCCTGCTGGGCGCTGTAGAAGCCGCGCGCGCGCAGCTCGCGGGCGCGCGTGGCATTGGCGCCAGCCTCGGCGGCGGCGGCCTCCTGCTCGGCCACGGCGGCATTCGCCTCGGCCAGTTCGCTCGCTACCGTCTCACCGGCAATGCGCGCCAACAACTGCCCTTTTTTCACCGCGTCGCCGACATCGGCACGCACTTCGGTGATGCGGTAGCCGCCGATTTCGGCGCCGATCAGGGCTTCCTGCCAGGCGGCGACGTTGCCGTTGGCCGCAAGCGTCAGGGGCCACTCCTCGCTTTGCGGCCGCACCGTCTCGACGCTCAGCGCCGGACGCGCGGCGGCCGGCTGCCGGGCCGTTTCAAGCGGGTGCTCCGCATTGCCGCGGAGAAACATGCCGCCCGCGACAGCGAGCAGCGCCAATGCAAAGACGACGCGTCCGGTCCGCCCGGACAGCCTGCGAAATGCGGGAAGCGCCATGAAAAACCTGTTGTGAGATAGGGGTAAAACGCTGACGCTGCTGCAAACTGCGGCCGGATTGTATCACCCGGGCTTGGCTGCGCCTGTTTCAGCCCGTCCGCTCCAGCACCGCGGCATAGAATCCGTCGGTGCCGTGCGTGTGCGGCGCCAACCGCAGCGTCTCGCCGCAGTCCAGCGCGATGCCCTGCTGGGCGAGGATGTCCTGCGCCGACACCTGCCTGAAATCCGCATGCGCGGCGAGGAAGCCGGCGACGATGGCTTCGTTCTCCTCGGGCAGGATGCTGCAGGTGGCGTAGACCAGCCGCCCGCCCGCCTTCACCAGGCGCGAAGCGCCCTTGAGGATGTCGTGCTGCTTGCGCGAAAGTTCCGCCACGCCCTCCGCCGTCTGCCGCCACTTGAGGTCGGGGTTGCGGCGCAGCGTGCCGAGGCCGCTGCAGGGGGCATCCACCAGCACGCGGTCGATCTTGCCGGCGAGACGCTTGATGCGGATGTCGTTCTCATTGGCGATGGTCACCGGGTGCACGTTGGACAATCCCGAGCGCGCGACGCGGTCCTTCAGCCGCGCCATGCGCTTGTCGGAAACGTCGAAGGCATAGAGCCGGCCGGTGGAGCGCATGAGGGCACCCAGCAGCAGCGTCTTGCCGCCGGCGCCGGCGCAGAAATCCGCCGCCATCTCGCCGCGCTTCGGCGCCAGCAGGTAGCCGAGCAGCTGGCTGCCCTCGTCCTGCACCTCGATCGTGCCGTCGAGATAGAGCGGGTGCTTTTGCAGCGCCGGCTTGGCCTTGAGGCGGATGGCCAGCGGCGAGAGCCGGCCCGCCTCGGCGCCGATGCCTTCCCCGGCGAGGCGCGCGAGCACCGCTTCGCGTTCGGCCTTGAGCGGGTTCACGCGCAAGTCGAGCGGCGCCGCTTGGTTGAGTCCCTGCGCCAGCGCCAGCACTTCCTGCGGCGTCCTATGCGCCAGCAGCCGGTCGGCCAGCCAGTCGGGAATATCCGCCTGCTCGGCCAGACTGAGATCGCCGACCGGCCGGCCCTTGAACTCGGCCACCCACTTCAGATCCTTCTCGTTGACCGCCTCTTCCAGTTGACGCTGGCTGACGCCGGACAGCTTCACGAGCGCCGCCAGCACCAGGCGGCGCGGATTCGCCTCCTTGCCGAGCAGATGCTCCAGCAGGCGCCGGCGCCGCAGCACGGCATAGGCGGTCTCGGCGATGAAGCCGCGGTCGCTCTGGCCGAGCAGTTTGTTGTCGCGAAAAAATTTGGACAGCACGGCATCGGCCGGATGTTCGAACTTCAGCAGCAGGTTGAGCGCGGTCGTCGCCGCGTCGATGAGTTTCGGTGTGATGCGCATGATGCCTTTCTATTGCGGCTTTTCAGCCAGTTTCGCCCCGTCCACTTCCAGCTCGACGGCATTCTGCTCGAACACCTCGCCCTTGCGATCCAGGTAGCGGATGCGCACCGGCAGGTTGCGGTAGTCGGCCGCCAGCCACAGCTCCATGCTCTGCTCGCCGGGCATGCCCGCCGCTTTCACATGCCAGGTGCGCAGTTCGCCGAAACGCGTGGCGATTTTTTCCTCGCCGACCGCCTCGTAGGCGTAACGGCCGTAATTCTTGCCGGTGGCGATCATCAGATCGACCCGCGCCGAGCGGGCCAGCCCGATCTGGTATATCTGCGACAGGATGTCCTGGCTGCCTGCCGCCAGCGGCGCCTCGCGCCGCACCCGCTCTCCGGCGAACAGGGTCACTTTCATGGCGTTCCGGTCGAAGCGCGCTCGCTCGGCCGACCGATCCATGCGCTCGACGCGGAACTCGGTCGGCGCGAGGCCTTCCGCCCCCAGCGTGCCTTCGCTCGTCTGCACGACTTTGGCGGGACGGAACAACGCCGCCAGGCCGACCGTCTCGGTCAGGGTCTGCAACGTGTAGCTGGCATCGTCATGCCGCCAGGTGTGCGTCGACTGGCCGACCAGCGTGGTCTGCTCACGCTCGCCGCGCGTCACCGTGAAGCGGATGCGGCCCTGGTGCGGCCAGGACAATTCGACCGGGGCAGGAGGCGGCGCCGATGTCAGGGCGGCGGCCGGTTCCGGTTCGGCGGGCGCCGCCGGAGCAGCCGCCTCCGGCGCAACGTTCTCCACCGGGGCCGGCTGCGTCTGGCGCGGCTTCTTCGCAACGGGCCGCGGTTCGGAACGCGGTTCGGCGGCCACTGGCGGGCTCGGCGCAAAGACCGGCTTCGGTGCGATGCGCGCCTCCAGCACGCCGCCCGGCGCCGGCTCGTCGAAAAACGGCAAGTGCCAACCCGGACTGCCCGCTACGATGGCATGCACGAGCAGCGACAAGCCCAGTGCGACCAGCAGGCGATAGTCAATGCTCATCCGGCAGCGGCGAAAGAAGGGCGTCATCGGCGGACCGCTCGCCGAGAAGGCGAACGCGGCCATCGGCGCCAAGGCTCAGCTTTCCCTCGACGAACCAGCGCACCGCCTGCGGATAGGCGATGTGCTCCTGCGCCAGCACGCGCGCGGCGAGCGCGTCCTCGCTGTCGTCCGGATACACCGGCACGGCGGCCTGGATGATGACGGGGCCGTTGTCCAGCGCCGGCGTGACGAAGTGCACCGTGCAACCATGCACGCGGCAGCCGGCCTCGAGGGCGCGCTGGTGGGTGTGCAGGCCGGGAAAGGCCGGCAGCAGCGAGGGATGGATGTTCATCAGGCGGCCGTGGTAGCGCCGCACGAAATCCTCGCCGAGGATGCGCATGAAGCCGGCCAGCACGACGAGGGCCGGCGCGTGGCGGTCGATCTCGGCGGCCAGCGCGGCATCGAAGAGTTCGCGCGAGGCATGTTCGGCATGCGCCACCACCGCGGTCGAAATGCCGTGGGCGCGGGCGGTTTCCAGACCCTTCGCATCGGCCTTGTTGCTGATCACCGCGGCGATGCGGCAGGGCAGCTTCGCGTCGAGCATGGCTTCCATGTTGCTGCCGCGGCCGGAGATGAGGATGACGATGTTTTTCATGTCAGAACTTGACCGGTAAAAAAATCGCCGAGGCGAGGTTCTGGAACACCTTGGCCACGATGCGGTTGGTCTTGTCGGCGATGATCTTCGAGAGCAGGTCGAGGCTGCCGATGACCTTGCCGAATTCGCGCTCGAAGGAGAGGTTCTTCACCGGCCCGGCGCCCTCGTTGGAGAGCAGCCAGGGCTCGCCGCCGGGCGCCGCCGCGTTGGAGAGCTTCCACACGGCAATCTCGACGTTGCGCGCGGCGTTGAACAGCGCCTGCGGATCGAGGTCGTCGAGGAGGAAGAGTTCCGACTTGTCGTTGAAGGCCGTCATCACCATGCCGCCGAGGCCGGCGACGAGGGCCAGCACGCGGTCGCCGGCGAAGTCCTCGCGGAAGGCGAGGTGGATGGCATCGGTGCCGCGCTTGTTCTCCAGCTCTTTGAACACCCAGCCGTGGTTGGTTTCGAAAATGCGCGCCACCGCCGCCTCCAGGCTGGCCTGGCCGCCTTTGCGCCACTCGCGCGGATTTCGCCGGTAGAGTTTTTCCGTCAGCAGCTTGAGGCCGGCGAACACTTCGCGCTGGTGCGCCTCGGCGACGCGGTCGATGTCGGACTTGGCGATCTGGTTCGGATCGAAGCCGGACACAGGCTGGCGCGGCGTCGTGCCCACCCCCGTGGTCACGCAGGCGGCCATCAGCGGCAGGGCCATCAACAGGATAAACCGGATGACCATGCTCAAACGGGAGGGTTCGCCACGGGCGGAAACGCGCCCAGCTTTTTCGCCTGGCGGCCCAGCGCCTTGTCGAAGCTGACCATGCCGGTGGCGCTGCTACTCAAGGCCAGATGCAGGGCGTCGCCGAAATCCATGCCGGCTTCGTACCACTCCAGCGCCATCCCCAGCGCCTCGACCTGCAGTGGCTTGAAATTCGGCAGGCCCAGCAGCAGGCGCAGGCTGTCCACGATGTCCCCGCGCGCATGACCCCGCGACTGCAGCACCCAGACCAGTTCCAGCAAGACCGTGGGCGGCGCCGAATAGTCCTGTTTTTTCGAGAACAGGGCCACGGCGGCGCGATACTGTGCCTCGTGGTCCTTCAACAACAGGCGGGCCAGGACATTCGTGTCGACGGCAATCATTTCTTGCTGGCCTCATCCTGCTCGACCAGCATGCGGCCGATGGCCGCCGCTTCCTCTTTGCCCGCCGGCAGCCTGCCCCCCTTGCGCAGCAGCACACCGGCCACCTGCTTGAGCGTGGCTTGCCGGCCAGCCTTCACCGGCTTGAGCCGCAATTCCTCGCCCACGGCCGTAATGATCAGTTCGGTGCCGGCATCGATATGGTGGGATTCCCTGAGGGATTTCGGAATGACGACTTGGCCCTTGCTCGACACCTTGACGGTTTCCATGGCTGCTCCAGAGGTAAGACGACAAGTAAGACAAGGATAACCCGGCCGGGTTCGCCTGTCTATGCGCGGCGGTGCTTGAGGTAGGCGATCGCCGCCGGCAGCGTCGATACGACAATGATGGCGAGGATCACCAAGCTGAGGTTGTTCTGGATGATCGGCAGGTTGCCGAAAAAATAGCCGGCCACGGAAAGCGAGCCGACCCACAGCACGGCGCCGCCGATGTTGTAGGCCTGGAAGCGCGCGTAAGTCATTTCGCCGACGCCGGCGACGAAGGGCGCGAAGGTGCGCAGGATCGGGATGAAGCGGGTGATGACCAGGGTCTTGCCGCCATGCTGTTCGTAAAAGGCATGCGTCTTCATCAGCGCCGCTTTGTTGAAGAAGCGCGAATTCTCCCAGTGGAACACCTTCGGCCCGAGGTAGCGGCCGATGGAATAGTTCACGCTGTTGCCGAGGATGGCGGCGGCGATCAGCGTGCCGTTGAGCAGCCACAGGTCCATGCTGCCCGCGCCGCACAGCGCGCCGGCGACGAAGAGCAGCGAGTCGCCCGGCAGGAAGGGCGTCACGACGAAACCGGTCTCGGCGAAGACGATCAGGAAGAGGATGGCATACACCCAGGTGCCGTATTGCGCCAGCAGCGCGGCGAGGTGCTTGTCGAGGTGGACGGCGATGTCCCAGGCGAGGGCGAGATATTCCATGCGGTGGCAGAGTCAAAAAGCCCGCAGAGTATAATTCATTCCGCTCCCATGCCCGCCATCCGCCCGCTCCCCGACCTTCTCATCAGCCAGATCGCCGCCGGCGAGGTGGTCGAGCGGCCCGCCTCGGTGGTGAAGGAACTGCTGGAGAACAGCATCGACGCCGGCGCGCGCGCCATCTCGGTGCAACTGCTCGAAGGCGGCGTGCGGCAGATCCGCATC
>JADFDL010000089.1 GCA_018262875.1 Rhodocyclaceae bacterium
CAAGGAATCAGGCGACGCGGAAATTCTTGAACTGCCAGGGATCTTCCCGGTCGAGTTCTTCCTCGAAGAGCACGCTGCGGTCGGCGAGCGGCGTCCACTCGCTGTACGTCCCCACCACTTCGCCGAGGTAGGGTCGGATGAAATCGAGGATCTGCTCGTGATCCAGTTCCTCGGGCTCGACCACGCCGCGGCCCGGATGCCGCAGCGCCCAGATCACGCCGGCCACGACCGGCGCCGTCACCTGCAGGCTGGTGGCGCTGTTGTGCGGAGCGAGCCGGCGAGCCTCCTGGATGGAAAGCCGCGAGCCGTACCAGAAGGCGCCCTTGGCGTGGCCCATCAGCAGCACGCCCAGCTCATCCACGCCGGAGACGATCTCGTCCTTGACCAGGCGGTGCGACGCCTGCATCTGCCAGTTGCGTCCGGCCAGTTCATGCACCGACAGCACCGTGTCGTCGGAGGGATGGTAGGCGTAATGCACGGTCGGCCGGTAGACCGGGCCGCCCTCCTCGTCGATGCTTAGATAATCGGCCAGGGAAATCGACTCGCTGTGGGTGATGAGAAAGCCGTCGATTGGTCCGGCCAACGGCGTCCAGGTGCGCACGCGGGTGCTGGCGCCGGGCCGGGCCAGGTAGATGGCGGCTTTGCAGCCGGTTTTGTGGCGGCAGCCGTCGGCGGGGAAGTGGCGCTCATGGCTGCCCCAGCCCAGTTCGGCAGGCTGGCAGCCCTCGCCGACGAAGCCTTCCACCGACCAGGTGTTTACGAACTCGCCGGGTGACTTGCGCGGTGCGGCCACCTGGCTGTCGCGCTCGGCGATGTGGATGGTGCGGATATTCAGGTCGCGCGCCAGTCGCGCCCAGCCGGCGCGGTCCTTCGGCGCGCCGGCCGGGCGTCCGCAGTCGCGCGCGATGTGGAGCAATGCTTCCTTGACCAGGTGCGAAACCATGCCCGGATTGGCGCCGTGGGTGATGACGGCAGTCGGCGCGCCGGGGTGCTTCAGGGCCAGCGCCTTCTCGCGCAGGGCATAGTTCGTGCGCATGGCCGGCGTGGTCGAGGCGTCCGTGTAGCCGCCGGCCCAGGGCTCGATGCAGGTATCGATGTAGGCGGCGCCGCACTCCTGGCAGAGCGTGATGAGGGCAATACTGGAGACGTCGGTGGAGCAGTTGATCAGGAGATCGCCGCGGCCGAGGCGCGGTTCCAGCAGGGCGCGGTAATTGGCGGGGGTAAGCGGTGTGTCGTGGAAGGCGACGCCATGCTCGGCGGCCACCTTGCGACCTTTCTCGTCGCCGGTCACGATGGAAATCTGCTCCGGCTTCAGGTCGATATGGCGCAGCAACAGGGGCAGCGTGCCCTGACCGATCGAGCCGAAGCCCACCATGACGATACGGCCGGAAAAGGCCAGCGCTTTACGGTTTCCTCCCAATTTCTCTCCCCTAAAAACCTTTCCGCGGCCCTTTGGGCGACATGGTTATATATTACGTAAGGCCGCGCAGGATAAAGGAAATTCCGAAAAAATACAATGCCGTGGAACAAGCCTGAGACCGATTTACGCCGTTTCACCGGCTGTCCCCGCCGCGCGTACAATCGCCCCTTCTCCGGGGAACGGACGGATGCGGAAGCGCCTGGAAAAAATCGATTACAGCGCCGAAATGAGACGGCACGACTCGCCGGCCGTGCGCCTGCTGTTTGTCGCGCTGGGCACGCTCTTCGTTTTGCTGGGCATTGCCGGCGCCCTCCTTCCCGTGCTGCCGACCACTCCGTTCATGCTGCTGGCCGCCGCCTGCTATGCCCGCGCCTCGACGCGCTTCTACAACTGGCTGCTCAACAACGCCGCCTTTGGTCCCACCATCCTCGAATGGCGGCGCCATCGCAGCATCCCCTGGCGCGTCAAGCTCAGCGCCATAGCCCTGATGGCCGCGACGTTGAGCATCTCCATCGTTTTCTTCGTGCCCTGGCCCGAGTTGCAGGTCGCGCTGGCGCTGTTTGGCCTGCTGCTCGGCACCTATCTCTACCGCATTCCCTCGCGCGATCGGCCACGCTAAGAGCTTGCTAAGGAATAAATTGTCCATGCGTTACCCCCAGAAAGTTCGCAGGCTAGGCGTGGCGAGGAAAGCGTGGTTATTCCACGCCGACGAGCCACAACGACGCATGCGGGCTTTCTGGGGGATAACCCTCCGGGGCCTGGCGTATTCGGGCGCATGGCGGCGTTGCAGGCTCCTTATGTGGAATAACCACATCGCGTCACCTGCGTCTTGCCCTGCACCCGAATACACCAGGCCGCATGGACAATTTATTCCTTAACAAGCCCTGAGCATTCCCCATCATGCTCCTTGCCGAAACATCGCTCGCCTACGCCCTGCACGGCGCCGCCACGGCCGTCGCCGAGGTCATCGCCGGGCGCAACCTGAACGAAGCGCTGGCCGGCCTCCGGCGCGATCGACCGGGTCTGCCGCCCGGCCAGCGCGGCGCCATGCAGGATCTCGCCTATGGCGCGCTGCGCCGCTTCGGCCGCGACGATTTCCACCTGTCGCGCCTGATGGACACGCCGCCGCGCGACGGCCAGGTGCGGGCGCTGCTTCTCGTGGCATTGTCGCGCCTGGCGGTGCGGCCGGAGGAAGCGCATACCATCGTCGACCAGGCCGTCGAGGCGGCTGGCGTCGTCGCGCGCGGCAGGTACAAGGCGCTCGTCAATGGCGTACTGCGCAATTTTCAGCGCCGCCGCGCCGAGCTGGAGACCGCCGCCCTGCAGGACGAAGTCGCCCGCTGGCAGCACCCGCGCTGGTGGATCGCCCGCCTGCGCCGCGCGCATCCGGACGACTGGCAGGCGATTCTCGCAGCCGGCAACGGGCGTCCGCCGATGACGCTGCGGGCCAACCGCCGCCGTATTGCGGAGACTGACTTTCTGGCGCGGCTGGCGCAGGCGGACATCGGCGCCCGCCTCGTCGAAGGCGGGGCCATCCTGCTGGAGCGCCCGCTGCCGGTGGAACGCCTGCCCGGCTTCGCCGAAGGGCTCGTCTCCGTGCAGGATGCCGGCGCGCAGCGCGCTGCACCGCTGCTGGAGGTACACGACGGCATGCGCGTGCTCGATGCCTGCGCCGCGCCGGGCGGCAAGACGGCGCATATCCTTGAGACCGCCGCAGTCGATCTGCTGGCGCTGGATGCCGATGCCGGCCGCGCGCTGCGCATTTCCGAAAACCTGTTCCGCCTTGGCCTGCAGGCGCGCGTCCAGCCGGCCGATTGCCGCGAGGTGGATGCCTGGTGGGACGGCCGCGAATTCGACCGCATCCTCGCCGACGTGCCGTGCATGGCTTCCGGCGTGGTGCGCCGCCACCCCGACGCCAAGTGGCTGCGGCGCGAGAAGGACATCGCGCAATTCGCCCGCACGCAGGGCGAAATCCTCGATGCGCTGTGGCGGGTGCTCGCGCCCGGTGGTAAATTGCTGTATTCGACGTGCTCGCTCTTCCCAGAGGAGAACAGCCGCCAGGTCGCGGCCTTTGCCGCGCGACAAGAAGATTGCATGCGACTGCCGATCGCGGGCGCACCCGGACTGCAGTTGCTGCCAACCGAAGAACATGACGGTTTTTACTACGCCCTTCTGGAAAAGCAGGCCTGACGCGCGCGCGTTCTTCCGCCTGCTGGCGCTGGCGGTGCTGCTGCTCTGCGCGCCGCTTGCCGGCGCCGCCGAGATCGAGGTGAAAAGCGCCGACATTACGCTCGGCGAGGACGCCTGGCAGATCGATGCCGAATTCGGCATCGATCTCGGCCATTACCTGGAAGAAGTCGTCTCGCGCGGCGTGGCGCTTTATTTCGTCGCCGAATTCGATCTGACCAAGGCACGCTGGTTCTGGATGGACGAGCATGTCGCCGGCCGCAAGCAGACCTGGCGCCTTTCCTACAACGCCCTGACGCGCCAGTACCGCCTGTCTTCCGGCGCCCTGCACCAGAACTTCGCCACGCTGGGGGAGGCGCTGGGCGTGCTGGCGCGCTTGCGCAACTGGGCGGTGGCGGACAAGGCCCAAATCAAGGCGGGCGAACCCTATAACGCCGCCCTGCGCCTGAAGCTAGACCTCACCCAATTGCCCAAGCCCTTCCAGGTGACCGCCATCGGCAACAAGGACTGGAACATCACGGCCGAAGTGAAGCGCTGGAGCTTCACGCCGCCGTCCGAAGGCGCTGCAAAATGAGAGCGCTGCTCATCGTCGCCGCTTTGCTGGCGGGCGTTCTGCTCTTCCTGCTGACATCCGCCACGGCCAACACGGCCCTCTTTGCCGGCCAGTACCGCCTGCTGCTGGGCTTCACCGCCGCGGTTGCCGCTACGCTGCTCGGGCTGGTCCTGTGGCAGTTGCGCCAGCTCTGGCGCGAGCATCGCGCCGAGGTATTCGGTTCGCGCCTCAAGCTGCGCCTGATGCTGATGTTCGTGCTGATGGCGGTCGGTCCCGGCGTGCTGGTGTATGCCGTTTCCCTGCAGTTCGCCGTGAAGAGCATCGAGTCCTGGTTCGACGTGCGGGTGGACAAGGCGCTCGAAGGCGGCCTCACGCTCGGCCGCAATGCCCTCGACTACCTGCTCGCCGACCTGTCGGAGAAGGGGCGCGCCATGGCACTCGACCTCGGCGATACGCCGGGCGGCGCGCGCGCGACAAAATTGAACCTTCTGCGCGAGCAGGCCGGCGTGCAGGGCGCCACCTTGCTCTCGACCGGTGGCCAGGTGATTGCCAACAGCAGCACCGGCGAACGCGCCACGCTGCTGCCCGACCTGCCTTCGCCCGCGCAACTGCGCCAGGCGCGCCAGGGCCGCGGCCTGTCCACGGTGGAAGGCGACGCGACGACCGGGCTGACGCTGCGCGTGCTGGTGCCGGTGGTGGCGCTCACTTTTTCCGGCGAAACGCAGGTGCTGCTGCTGTCCCAGGCGGTGCCGGCCGCGATCGCCTCCAGCGCCGAGAGCGTGCAGGCGGTCTATCGCGACTACCAGGAGCTGACGCTGGCGAAGAGCAGCCTGAAATGGATGTACACCCTGACGCTGACCCTGGCGCTGCTGCTTTCCCTGTTTGCCGCCATCGCGCTGGCCTTCCTGCTGGCGCGCCGGCTTTCCGCGCCGCTGTCCATCCTCGCCCGCGGCACCGAGGCGGTGGCGGCGGGCGATTATTCGCCGCGCGAGACGGTCTCCACGCGCGACGAGCTGGGCGTGCTGACGCAGTCCTTCAGCCAGATGACGCGCCAACTCGGCGAGGCGCGCGCGCAGGCGGAAAAAAGTCGCGCCGAGACGGAAGCCGCGCGCGCCTACCTGGAAAGCGTGCTGGGCAACCTGTCGGCAGGCGTGCTGGCCTTCGACGCCGCCAGCCGGCTGCGTGCCGCCAACGACGGCGCGCGCGCCATCCTGCACGATGACCTGGCCGATGCGCTGAAGCAGCCCTTGACTGCCTGGATTCGGCACCTGGAATTGCGCGACGCCATCGTTGCCGGCTGCGGCGAGCAGTCCGGCGAGTGGCGGCGCGAGATCGAGATGCAGAACGGCGCCGGCGTGCCGCAGGCGCTGCTGGTGCGCGGCTCGCGCCTGCCGGAGGCCTCCGGCGGCGGCTGCGTCGTGGTGTTCGACGATATCACCCAGCTCATCGCCGCGCAGCGCTCGGCCGCCTGGGGCGAGGTGGCGCGGCGCCTGGCGCACGAGATCAAGAATCCGCTGACGCCGATCCAGCTTTCCGCAGAACGCTTGCAGCACAAGCTGGCGGACAAGCTGTCCGGCGCCGAGCGCCAGATGCTGGAGCGCTCGACGCAGACCATCGTGAACCAGGTCGAGGCCATGAAGCACATGGTGAACGATTTCCGCGACTACGCCCGCATGCCGCCGCCGCAGCTCGGCGCGCTCGACCTGAATGCCCTGGTGGAGGAAGTGCTCGGCTTGTATGAAACTTCGCGCGCAAGCGTGACGGTGGAGCTCGCCGAAGGGCTGCCGCACGTGGCGGGCGATGCGGCGCAATTGCGCCAGGTGATCCATAACCTGGTCGCCAATGCCGAGGATGCGCTGGGCGAGACGGCCGAGCCGGAAATCCGCATCGCCACGCGCGCCGAGGGGCGCGGCGCGCTGCTCTCGGTGAGCGACAACGGCAGCGGTTTTCCCAAGGAAATCCTCGCCCATGCCTTCGAACCCTATGTGACAACCAAGGCGAAGGGCACCGGGCTGGGCCTCGCCATCGTCAAGAAGATCGTCGACGAGCACCACGGCCAGATCGAGATCGTCAACGCCGCCCCGCGCGGCGCGCAGGTGAGGATACGGCTGCCGCTGGCAGCGTGAGAAACGGAACAGCATGGCAAAGATACTGGTAGTTGATGACGAAGTCGGCATTCGCGAACTGCTCTCGGAAATTCTTCGCGACGAAGGCCACGATGTGCAACTGGCGGAAAACGCCGCGGCGGCGCGGGCGGCGCGTATCGGCGCACGGCCGGACCTGGTGCTGCTCGACATCTGGATGCCGGACACCGACGGCATCACACTGCTCAAGGAATGGTCGGCCACCGACCAGCTCAACATGCCGGTGGTGATGATGTCGGGCCACGGCACCATCGACACCGCGGTGGAGGCCACGCGCATCGGCGCGCAGGATTTTCTCGAGAAGCCGATCGCCCTGCAGAAGCTGCTCGCCGCGGTCAAGCGCGCCCTGCAAAAGTCAGTCTCCACAGGACGGCGCAGCGAGCTGAACCTGACCGCGTTCGCCCGCTCCGGGCCATTGCGGGACCTGAAGAAGCGCCTCGACCAGGTGTCCGCGAAGAG
>JADFDL010000090.1 GCA_018262875.1 Rhodocyclaceae bacterium
GGTGGGCTACTTGCGCAAGTTCCCCAACGGCCGCTTTGCCGAGATCGCCCAGACGCGCCTGGCGCGACTGACGGCGGCGGCCAGTGCGACCGCCGCCGCACCTGTGGCGGCGACGCAGGGCTTGCCGACGGTTCGGACCGAAGCCGAATACGATGCCCTGCCGAAGGGAACCACCTACATCGACCCGGAAGGCAACACGAGGAGGAAATCCTGATGGGATGGAAGGACGACCCCATTGTCGGCAAGGACAAGCCGGCGATCGACATTCGGCCCGGCGGCGGCGCGCCGAAGTTGCTCGCCGCCTCGGCCAACCCCTATTCCGCCGGCCTCTATCCGCTCGGGCGCATCTTCACCGTCGGCGATCATGCGACATTGCGGGAAACGGACGTCCTCACCGGCGTGGAGAAGCGACTCTATTCCGCGCGTGTCACCCGTGTCGATATCGAGGCCGACCGGGTCGAATTCAACCACGGCGTGACCGTCACCGATTTGATGGGCAACCTCCTGAAAGCCGGCAATCTCAGCTTCGATGCCCCACTGCAATTCGCCCCGGCTGAATTTCACATCGGCAAAAAATGGACCGCCGCCTTCGTCAGGAACGACAGGGGCCAGGTCTCCAGCGCCTACTATGACCTGAACATCGTCAGCAAAGAGAGGGTGACCGTCCCGGCGGGGGAATTCGACACCTTCAGGATCGAAGGGCGCGGCTGGAATAAGACCTTCGGTGCGCGCGTCGAAGTGAACTTCTGGCTGGTGCCGGGTCTGATATTTCCGGTGAAGCGGGAGTGGATCACCCGCAACCGGCGCGGCCATTTCACCAACACCGAACGCCACGAGCTCGTTTCTCTGCAGCAGCACGCCATCGGCCTCTGATCGCCGCGAAAGCCGCTGCGCAGGCCGCACGGCCTGCCCGGCCTTGCCTTTCCCCAGGTATTTCCGCATAGTCCGCGGCTTTTCTGTGTCTTTCACTTCCCATGCCCACTCCCATCGACATTAGCGAGGAAGCCGGCGTGCGCTACCTGCACTTCGGTTCCGACTGGATTCAGGGCGCCATGCGCATCGCCCGCCCCTGGGCGCTGGAGCTCGACTACACGCGCGAGATGATGGCTTCTCTGCTGCTGCGGCCGGAGCCGGAATGGCCGCGTAGCGTGCTGCTGATCGGCCTCGGCGCCGCCTCGCTGACAAAATTTCTATACCGCCACCGGCCGCAGGCAAAGCTGACAGTGGTGGAAATCGAGCCGGCGGTGGTGATGGCGGCACGACAGTTCTTCAAGCTGCCGGATGACCCGAAGCGACTGGAGCTGGAAATCGCCGACGGCGTCGAGTGGCTCGCCGCGAGCGATAGAACTTTCGACCTGATCCTGGTCGACGGCTTCGATGCCGAGGCCCGCGCCGGCGCGCTCGACACCCTGCCCTTCTATCGGGCCTGCCGCGCCCACCTGAACGAGGATGGCCTGCTCTCGGTGAACCTCCTCGGCCGCAACCGCGGCTTCAAAGGCAGTGTCGAGCGCATCAAAAAAGCCTTCGACGGACGCGCCCTGGTATTTCCCTCCTGCGACCACGGCAACGCCATCGCCTTCGCCGCCACGGGCGAACCGGTCTGCCTGCCGCTGGGCGAATTGAGCCTGCAGGCGCTGGCCTTGCGCAAGGCGACCGGCCTCAACCTGCTGCCGACGCTGGCGCGACTCGCGCAATGGCAGACCTGCGCCGGGGGACGGCTGGAGCTTTGACACGCGAAAAAATGGGCGGATCGCTCCGCCCGTTTTGCTGCAACTGCCCGATGGTTTACTTCGGCATATCGGTTTTCGGCGCAGCCTTGGCCTTTGGCTTGGCCTTGCCTTTGGCTTTGGCCTTGCCCTTCGGCGCATCGGCCGGCTTGCCGGCGTCGGCCTTGGCAGGCGCAGCAGGCGTCGCCGCGGCGGCCGGCGTGGCCGGTTTTGCGGCTTCGGCCGGCTTGGCAGGCGTAGCGGGCGTAGCAGGGGTGGCCGGCGTCGCTTGGGCAAACGCCAGGGAAGTGGTGACGGCGAAAGCGGCGGCGACAATCAGGGAAGTCAGCTTGCTCATTATTCGATCCTCTCAATGGTGTGGTGGGTACAGGGAACCTGGTGCGCCCTGGACAGCAGTGATCCGCGTCACTTCCCATAACGCGGTGCGCAGCAGCCGGGTTGACAAGCGCATGCAGTATCATTGAAGCCCCCACGGAGAAATGCATGACAACTGTTTACGGCATCAAGAACTGCGACACCATGAAGAAGGCCTTCGCCTGGCTGGAAGGCCACGGCATCGTCTACGCCTTCCACGATTACAAGAAGCTCGGCGCCGACGAGACGCTGCTGAAAAAATGGGCGGCCCGGGCCGGCTGGGAGAAGCTCATCAACACGCGCGGCCCCAGCTTCCGCAAACTGCCGCCGGAAAAGCAGGCCAACCTGACCGAGAAGAAAGCCTTCGCGCTGATGCTGGAAAATCCGAGCATGATCAAGCGACCCATTCTCGAAACCGGCAAGACGCTGCTGGTCGGCTTCGATGCCGACGAATACGCCAAGAAGCTGAAGTGAACCGGAACAACCTCGCGCAAGGCACCCTGCTGATGTGCGCGGTGGTGCTGATCTGGGGCGCCTTTCTGCCGGTGAGCAAGATCGCGCTCGCCGTCATCGATCCCTACTGGCTGACCCTGCTGCGCTACGGCGTCGCCGCCGCCTGCTTTCTCGCCGCCCTCGCCATCATCGAAGGCCGGCGTGCGCTGTCCTTTCGGGGGCAGGCCGCGGGGGCCTGGGCCTACGGCAGCGCCGGCTTCGCCGGCTTCAGCCTGCTCGTCTTCGAGGGCCTGCGCCTGACGCGGCCCGAGCACGGCGCCATGATCCTTGCTCTCGGCCCGGTGAATATCGTGCTCTGGCAGTGGCTGCGCACGCGGCACCGCCCGCCTGCGGCGGTACTCGCCTGCATCGTCGTGGCCATCGTCGGCGAAGCGCTGGTGGTCAGCCAGGGCGAACTCGCGCGCCTCTATTCGGGCGGCAGCGCGCTGGGCAACGGTCTCATCTATGCCTCATCCTGGTGCTGGATCGCCTTCACGCTCGGCGCGCAGAAGTTTTCCGGCTGGTCGCCGCTGCGCTACACCGCGCTTTCCGCCGCCCTCGGCTGGCTGACCATTCTCGCCGCGGTGGCCCTGGCGACCGGCGGCGGCCGCAGCCAGCCGCCGCAGCCGGAGGGCCTGAAGGAAATGCTCTGGGCGCTGCTGTTCATCGTCTTCGTCGTTTCTTTCGGCGCCGTGCTGCTGTGGAACATGGCGGTGGCGAAGCTCGGGCCCCTGAATGCTTCGCTCTTCGCCAACTTCGCACCGGTGGTGACCATCCTCATCACCGTCTGGCAGGGACATGTCCTGCTGCCCGTGGAAGTCGCCGGTGCGGCGCTGGTGGTCGGCGCGCTGATCGCCAACAACCTGGTCAACCGCCGCCTGGCAGCGCAAGCCGATCGCCTCATGGCGCGCAGGACGTCGACCTTGCGGTAGGATAGGCGGCATGCATTACGCCAGCAGCCGGCCCATCTATCACGTCGCGGCCATTCGCGAAATCGAGTCGCGCCATCCTGGCGGCGAGCCGCCGCCGATGGAGCGCGCCGGCGCCGCCGCGGCGCGCGCCGTGCTGGCTCGCGGCAGCGGCACGCGCCTCGCACCGCTGATCGTCTGCGGGCCGGGCAACAACGGCGGCGACGGCTTCGTCCTCGCCCGCATCCTGCGCAGCCGCGGCATCGATCCCGCTGTCGTCTTTGCCGGCGACGAGGCCAGGCTGCCCGCCGAGGCGCGCGAAGCGCTTGCCGGCTACCGCTGCGGCGGCGGCGAGATCGGCGGCGAGATTCCCGAGCGCCCCTTTTCCCTGGCGGTGGATGCGCTCTTCGGCATCGGCCTGCAGCGCCCGATCGAAGGCGTCCATGCCGCACTGATCGACCGCCTCAACGGACTGGGGTGTCCGGTGCTGGCCCTCGACGTGCCGAGCGGGCTGTGCGCGGACACCGGCCGCGTGCTGGGCAAGGCCGTGAAGGCAGCCTGCACGGCAACCTTCATCGCCCTCAAGCCGGGCTTGCTGACCCTCGACGGACCGGACCATTGCGGCGAGGTCAGCGTGCACGATCTCGACATCGCGCCGGAGAGCCTCCTGCCGGCGGAAGGCCGCGTCGTCACGCCGGAACTGTTCAAGACCGGCCTGCAACCGCGCCTGCGCAACAGCCACAAGGGCATGATGGGCGGCGTCGGCATCCTCGGCGGCGCCCCCGGTATGGCCGGCGCCGCGTTGCTGGCCGGACGTGCCGCCCTCAAGCTGGGCGCCGGCCGCGTCTATGTCGGCCTGCTCGACAACGCGGCGCTGGCAGTCGACACCGACCAGCCGGAACTGATGCTGCGCGGGCCGGGCGAGGTGCTCGAATCGGGCTTCGCCACGGTGCTGGCCGCCGGCCCCGGCCTCGGCCGGAGTGCCGGGGCGCTGGTGCTGCTCAAGCAGGCCATCGCCACCGACTTGCCGCTGGTGCTCGATGCCGATGCGCTGAACCTGCTGGCCGCCCATCCGGTGCTCGCCGGCCATCTGCACAAGCGCACTGCGCCCACCCTGATCACGCCGCATCCGCTGGAAGCGGCCCGCCTGCTCGGCATCGACATGGCGGAAGTGCGTGCCGACCGCATCGCCGCCGCGCTGGCGCTGGCGAAACGGCTGAATGCGCTGACCGTCCTGAAGGGCTGCGGCAGCGTGATCGCCTCGCCCGCAGGACGGTGGTACATCAACACCAGCGGCAATCCGGGCATGGCCAGCGCCGGCATGGGCGACGTCCTCGCCGGCATCGCCGCCGCCCTGCTGGCGCAGGGCTGGCAGGCCGAGGCGGCCCTGCTCTGCGCCGTGCATCTGCACGGGGCGGCGGCGGATGCGCTGGTCGAGCGCGGCATCGGCCCCAACGGACTGACGGCCGGCGAAACCATCGACTCCGCCAGGCGGCTGTTCAACGCCTGGATCCACCGGCAGCAAGAACCCTGAGATGAGCGGCCCCCGCGCTCGCTTCGTTCGCTGCCCCCCGAGGGGGCGCTCAGTGCCCTTCGGACGGCCGGGCGGGCTCTGATATGCCATTCAGCCCCCCCGTGCAGCACCCGCTGCGCGGCATAGCCCTGTTCATGCTGGCGCTGATGCTCTTTGCCCTGCTCGACGCCACCTCCAAGCACCTGACCGCCACCTTCGCCGTGCCGCTGCTGGTGTGGGCGCGCTATGCGCTGCATTTCGTCATCATGCTGGTGTTCGTCGCGCCCTCGATGCGCAGCCGGCTCATCCGCACGGACAACCTGGCCTTGCAGATCGTGCGCGCCCTGGCGCTGGTGGGCACCACCGGTTTTGCCATGATGGCGTTTCGCAGCATGCCGCTGGCCGAGGCGACAGCGGTGCTGTTCCTCGCCCCCCTGCTGGTGACGCTGCTGGCCGGCCCCTTCCTGCACGAACACATCGGCGCCGGCCGCTGGGCTGCGGCGATCGTCGGCTTCGCCGGCGTGCTGCTGATCGCGCGCCCGGGTGGTGCGCTCAACCTGGCCGGCATTTTCTGGGCGCTTGCCGGCGCCGCCTGCTACGCCGTCTACCAGATACTGACGCGGCGCCTGAGCCACGCGGAACATCCCCTGACCCTGCTGTTCTACACGGCCTTGGTGGGGACGGGCGTCATGAGCGCGGCGCTACCCTGGTTCTGGACGCACGCCTCGCCAGAGCCGCTGCAATGGCTGCTCATCGCCTCGCTCGGCATCTACGGCGGCGTCGGCCATTTCCTGCTGATTCGTGCCTTCCGCCTGGCGCCAGCGTCCACCCTGACCCCCTTCACCTATGTGCAACTGGTCTGGGCCGCCCTGCTCGGCTGGCTGGTGTTCGGACATGTCCCCGACGCGCTGTCCGCCGCCGGCATGACCGTCATCGCTGCTGCCGGGCTGTGGCTGGCGCTGGGCGAGCGCCGCTCAGCGACTCAGGCCCGGGCTGTCGGGTAGGGATAGAGCATGTTGAGGGCAATGCTCTGACCGAAACCCTGGGCGATGCGCACATGCTCGCGGCGGAACGCACGGGCCTGATGCAGGCCGCAGGAGTGGGCGATCATCTCGATCTCCTTGTTCATGTTGCGGCAGTAGTGAGCGACACGCTCCGCCTTGTCGGCGACGACGAGGCCGCGCTGCAGGCGCGGGTTGTGCGTGGTGACGCCGGCCGGACAGGTGTTGGCGTGGCAGCGCAGGGCCTGGATGCAGCCCAGCGCGAACATGAAGCCGCGCGCCGTATTCACGAAATCCGCCCCCGCCGATAGCGCCCAGGCGGCGCGCGCCGAGGTGACCAGCTTGCCCGCGGCGATCACCCGCACGCGCTCGCGCAGGCCGGTCTCGATCAGCGCATCGACGACGCGCGGCAGCGCCTCGTCGATGGACAGCGCCATATGGTCGGCCAGCGCCTGCGGCGCGGCGCCGCTGCCGCCCTCGCCGCCATCCACGGCGATGAAGTCCGGCGCGAAGGCGGTGCCGCGCCGCGCCACCGCCTCGCACAGCTCGTTCATGAATTGCCAGCCGCCGATGGCCGTCTTGATGCCCACCGGCTTGCCGGTCAGCTCGCGCACGTAGGCGATTTTCTCGATCAGCTCGTCGGCGCTGGCGATGTCGCGATGCCGGTTGGGACTGATCGAGTCCTG
>JADFDL010000091.1 GCA_018262875.1 Rhodocyclaceae bacterium
ACGGCCCGGACCATCCCTACCATGTGCATAGTCGGCCGAAATCCTGATGGCGCGCTCCGGCAAAGGCGAAGGCAAGGAAACGCAGGTCTACCTGCCGACGCTGCCCGCGCATGCCCTCGAGCACCCGCCCGAGGGCGTCGGCGAGGACGTCTGGATCGACGTCATCCGCAAGATGGACGAGGTCTACTCCGATCTGCTGCAGTACGAGGTGGCGCTGGAGGAGAAGAACGCCAAGCTGGAGGAGACGCAGAAGTTCATCTTCAGCGTGCTCACCTCGATGTCCGACGTGCTGGTGGTGTGCGACCGCCACGGCGTCATCCAGGAGGTGAACCAGGCGCTCGCCGACCTGGTGGGCAAGCGCGAGGAGGAGCTGCGCGGCACGCCGCTCATCGACCTCTTCGCCGACGAGGCCTCGCGCGAGCAGGCGCGCCGCTTCCTGCGCGACCTGCACAGCGAGCGCATCCACGACTGCGAGCTGCACTTCAGGTGCCGCTACGCGCCGGAGATGCCGGTGGCGGTGAACTGCACGCCGCGCCTGTCGCCAGTGGGCAAGTTCGTCGGCATGGTGATGACCGGCCGCCCGGTGGGCGACCTGCGCCGCGCCTACGAGCAACTGCGCCAGGCGCACGAGGACCTGAAGCTCGCCCAGCAGCAGCTCATCCACTCCGAGAAGATGGCTTCGCTCGGCCGGCTGGTGGCCGGTGTGGCGCACGAGCTGAACAACCCGATCAGCTTCGTGCTGGGCAACGTCTACGCGCTGCAGCGCTACGGCCAGCGCATGCGCGAATACCTCGAAGCCATCCATGCCGGCAAGACGGCAGGGGAACTGGCGGAACTGCGCAAGAGCCTGCGCATCGACCGCCTGATGGAGGACATGAAGCCGCTCATCGACGGCACCATCGAGGGCGCCGAGCGCACCCGCGACATCGTCGCCGGCCTGAAGCGCTTCTCGGCGCAGGACCGCGGCGAGGAGGAGACCTTCAACCTGGCCGAGGTGCTGGAACGCTCGGTGCACTGGGTGGTGAAGGCCTCCGGCTCGAGGATCAAGGTGGCGCTCGACGTGCCGAAGGAGATCCCCGTCTCCGGATCGGCCGGCCAGATGCAGCAGGTGCTGGTGAACCTGGTGCAGAACGCCATCGACAGCACCGACCGGCAGGCCGACGCGCTGCTCGAAATCCGCGCCGAGTTGCGCAACCGCAGCGTCGTGCTGAGCTTCCGCGACAACGGTCCCGGCTTCCGCGAGGACACGCTCGGCCACGTCTTCGATCCCTTCTTCACCACCAAGCCGGTGGGGAAGGGCACCGGGCTGGGGCTGTCGATCAGCTACGGCATTGTCGAGCGTCATCGCGGCCAGTTGAAGGCCTCCAATCACCCCGGCGGCGGCGCGGTGCTGACGCTGACCCTGCCGCTGGCCGGATAAGAACTTTCCTATTAATCCTCATATCGACAGGTCGGCTTTCGGCCACCGCCGCTTACCCGACGGAAATTCGAATGGAATCAATTTGTAACGCCTTGGCTGCGACTGGCACGATTGTTGTTAAGATGAATTGAATGAAGTTCACACGCATCGCTATCCTGCTGCTGGCGCCGGCTCTGCCGGCCGCCGCCCACGATCTCTGGCTGGAGCAGGAGGCGGGCGGCTACACGCTGCAGCAGGGCCATCGTACCGGCGCCCACGCCGGCGCCGAGCGCGTGCCCTATGCGGCGGATTTCGTGAAGCGGGCGCTGTGCTTCGATGAGCGCGGCCAGTCCCGTCCGCTGGCGGTGGCCGCCGCCTACCCGACGAAGCTCGACGGCGAATGCGCCGCGCTGTTCGTCGCGGCTTCCTCCGGCGTCTGGACAAAGACTGCCTGGGAGACGAAGAACGCGCCGAAGACAGGCGTCAGTGGCGTGCTGAAGAGCTGGCGCTCGGAGGATTCGGTGAAGCGTGTTAACCGCTGGAGCGTGGCGCTGGCCCAGCCGCTGACGCAGGGCCTGGAGATCGTGCCGATGGAAGATCCCTTCCGCCTCGGCATTGACGACAAGATCCGTGTCCGTGTGACGCTCGGCGGAAAGCCGCGCGCCGGCGTGCCGGTGGCCTACGACGGCGCCACGCGCGGCGCGACCGGCGAGGACGGCACGGTGGTGCTGAAGATTCGCCACGGCGGCCTGCAGATGGTCGCCGCCAGCCTGGAGACGCCGATCGAGGACGGCAGAACCGACACCTTGATCCAGGCCACCACGCTGAACTTCGAACTGCCCAGCAAATGAAGCGATTCAGCGTGAGCGAATTCCACGCCCTCTTCCGCTGGCGGGAGAGGGTGGCACGGCGCAAGCTCCTCTCCCCGCAGTCGGGGAGAGGGAAAAGGACAACAATCGCCTTGCTCCTTGCGCTGTCATCGTTCTCCGCTTTGGCCCACGAGGTGCGCCATGCCATCGAGCCGGCAAACGCCGTCTCGGTGCGACTGACTTTTGCCGACGGCCAGCCTTTCGCCTTCGAGGCCTTCGAGGTGTATGCGGCGGGCAGCGACAAGCCGCTCGCGGTCGGCCGTACCGACGCGCAGGGCCGTGCCGTGTTTCTGCCGCCCGAGACGGGAGAAATGCGGCTGCGAGCCTTCGCCGCCGACGGCCACGGCGTCGACCTGAAGTTCGATCCGCCGCGCGGCGGCACGACGGCAGCGGCGCCGGCAGCGGAAGACCGGCCGGCGAAACTGATGTTCGGCGCCGGACTCCTGCTGGCCCTGTTCGGCCTGATCCAGCTCTTCGTGCGGAGGAAGAAGCCGCTGTGAGGAGGCTCCTGCTCGCCTTGCTGCCATTCGCCATGCCGGCGCTCGCCCACCACGGCGTCGCCGGCGTCGGCGCCGCTGCCTTGGAAGGCCCCGGTGCGCCGGTGGAATCCGCTACTTCGGCGGTGCTGCCGGAAGGCGGTACGCTGCTGGCGCTGAAGGTCGACCACGCCAGGTTCCAGCGCGGCCGTCTGGCGCGCCCGGACGTCGAGGGCGACACTTCGCGCTTCACCATGCTCGGCATTGGCTACGGCTTCACGCCGTGGTTTTCCGGCTATATATTCCTGCCGCACAACGTCAAGGCGGACGAATCGGGTGGCTTCAAAACGAAAGGTTGGGCCGACGTTTCCGTGCTCGGACAGTTTGGTTTTCGCCACGACGGCAAGGCCTTTTCGCGGGTGCCGAAGAACGAGAGCCTCGACGAAATCGAGGACTGGCACTTCACCGTCTTCGGCGGACTGACTTTGCCTACCGGCCGGCCCAACACCCGCCTGCCCGACGGCGCCATCGACCCAGGCATGTCCACCGGCTTCGGCAAGCCGTCGACCACGCTCGGCCTGACGGCAACGAAGATGCTGAGCGACAGGCTGACCTTCAATGCCGAGGCGTCGACGCTGTGGTTCAGGACCTACCGCTACGCCACCGACTACACCACCGGCACGGACTTCACGACCCGCTTCGGCCGCGAGGTGCGCCTGAACGGCGGGCTGGCCTACAGGATCCACCCGAACCCGGAGCAGAAGCTGCGCACCGACCTCAGCATCGAGCTGCAATACCTCCAGCTCGGCCGCGACGTGGTCGACGGCGTCGGCGAGCAGGGCACCGGCGGGCGCATGCTGTACGCCGTGCCCGGCGTGCGCTTCTACTGGGACCGCTTCAGCCTCGCCATCGGCGTGAAGAAGGCGATCTGGAAGAACCTCAACGAGCAGCGCCTGCAGCAGGGCGCCGAGGGCCTGGAGAAGTACCGATTGCTCATCAGCGCCTCGATGCTGTTCTGAAGAGCATGGACAGAGTCGACGCATTTCTCCTCACCCTGGCCCTCTCCACGCAAGCGGGGCGTGGGGACGTTATCCTTCTCCCTCTCCTGCCCGGGCGGGAGAGGGCTGGGGAGAGGGTGGGAAGCTAGCATGCACATCCCCGACGGCTTCCTCTCGCCCCAGACCTATCTGCCCGCCTACGCGGCGGCGGGGTTGGCCTGGGCGTGGGCGGCACGGGGGCTGCGGCGCACGCTCGACGAGGAGACCGTGCCGCGCCTGGCGGCGATGACGGCGCTGGCCTACGGGCTCGGCCTGGTCATGGTGCCGATCCCCGGCGGCACCTCGGGCCATGCGCTCGGCGTGGCGATGCTGGCGCTGCTGTTCGGCGTTCGGCTGGCCTTCCTCGCCTACAGCCTGGTGCTGGCGCTGCAATCGCTGCTGTTCGGCGCCGGTGGCATCACGGCGCTGGCGGTGAATGCGCTGGCCATGGGGCTGTGCGGGTCGCTGGCGGCGCTGCTGACTTACCGGCTGCTGCGACGGATGAACGAGACAGCGGCGGTCGCCATTGCCGCCTGGTGCTCGGTGCTGCTGCCGGGGCTCCTTGTCGCTCTCGCGCTCGGCGCGCAGCCGTCGATCGCCCACAGGGAGGACGGCACGCCGCTGTTCTTCCCCTTCGGCTTTGCCATCACGCTGCCGGCGGTGGTGATTCCGCATCTCTTCATCGGCGCCGGCGAGGCGGTGCTGACCGTGCTGGTGTGGCGCTTCGCGCGGGCGCGCAAATGGTGCTCGGCGTGAAAGCGACGCATTGGCTCTTCGCCTATCTCGCCGCCGTGGTGGCGGTAACGCTGCTGCATGAACCGTGGCTGCTGGCGGCGCTGCTGGCCGTCGCGTTCATTGCGAGCGGGTTGTCGCGCCTGAAGATTCTTCGTCGCGCCGTGCTGGCGATACTGACTTTCAATTTGACGCTGAGCCTGGGCTACGCGATGGTGGCGGCCTGGCAGGGCAACTTCTCGGCGCACTACCTGCTGCTGGTAAACCTGCGCGTGCTGCTGCTGGCGTACCTCGGCTTCTGGTTCGTTTCCCGCGTGAACCTGATCGAGGCCTGCCGCTTTTCGCCGACCCTGAGTTTCGTCGTCACCCTGGCGGCGGGGCAGATCGAGGCCTTCTCGCGCGCCCTGCGCGACTTTCGTCTCGCCTTTGTCAGCCGCAATGCCGCCGCGCCGCCGCTGTCCGCACGCGCCCGCCACGCCGCCGCCCAGGCCGGCCACCTGCTCGACAAGTCGGTGTGCATGGCCGCCGAGACGGCGCTGGCGATGCGCTCGCGCGGCTGTTTCGACGACTACTCGAACCTCCCCCCTCCCGTTTGCGGGAGAGGGGCCGGGAGAGAGGGTAGTCCGGTCTGGCGGCCGCGCCGCCCGGACACGGCAACCGCCTACAAGAAACCATGATCGAACTGACCGACATCCATTTTGCCTGGCCCGACGCGCCAGCCATCCTCGACGGCGTCTCGCTTTCCGTGCGCGAGGGCGAGAAGCTGGTGCTGCTCGGCGCCAACGGCAGCGGCAAGTCGACCCTGCTGAAGCTCTTGAACGGCCTGGTGCAGCCGCAGTCGGGCGCCTATCGCTACGGCGGCGAGGAGGTGACGCCGGCGCGCCTCAAGAGCGGCGAGTGGACGCGGCGTTTCCGCAGCGAGGTCGTCCTGCTGTTCCAGCACCCCGAGGCCATGCTCTTCAATCCGACCGTGCGCGACGAGATCGCCTACGGGCCGCGCCAGCTCGGCTTCGCCGATGCCGAGGCGCGCGCGGAGCGCTGGCTGGCGGCGCTCGGCCTGACGCCGCTCGCCGACAAGGCGCCGTTCGCCCTCTCCGGCGGGCAGAAGCAGAAGGTGGCACTGGCGGCGATCCTCAGCCTCGATCCGCGCGTGTTGCTGCTCGATGAGCCGGTGTCCAGCCTCGATCCGCGCGCTTCCGGCTGGCTGGTGGATTTCCTCCTCGACTGCGGCAAGACAGTGGTGGTCAGCACGCACAACCTGTCGATGGCGACGGAACTCGGCGAGCGCTGCCTGGTGCTGGGCGAGGGCGGGCGGCCGCTCTACGACGGGCCGCTGCCGGAAGCGCTGCACGATCGGGCACTGCTCGAATCCGCCAACCTGGTGCATCGCCACCGCCACCGCCACGATGGCGTCGAGCACGCCCACACGCATGCGCACGACTGGGAGTCGAGCCGCTGAAGCGTGCGTGATGGGATAATCCTCCCATGAACGCATCCCCCGGCGCGGGCCGCATCCCGCTGCACACGCCGCTGCTGCGCGGCGAAAGACGCCCCCGCGTGGCCCTGGTCGGCCGTCATCAGGCCGGCAAGAGCACCATCTTCCAGGCCGCCTCCAGCGCGGCGCCGAGCCACGCGCGCCTGGCCGGCGAATCGGCCTACGAGGAGTGCCTGGTCGGCATCGGCCTCGAGGAAATCTCGCTGGTCGACCTGCCCTCGATCGAATCCCTGCACCATCTGCGCGAAGCCGACCGCGTGGTGCTGATGTACCTCCTCTGGGGTGACCGCTGGCCGGTGATCGCCCGCCACGAACCGCAGCAGCCGACTGCGGCCTTCCGCGCGCCGGACGTGCTGGTGCAGGTGGTCGACGCGACGTCCATCGAGCGCGACCTCGAACTCAGCCTGGAGCTGTCGCTGCTCGGCCGGCCGCTGGTGATCGCGCTGAACCGCATGGACGAGGCGCGCGAGAAGGGCATCTACGTCAACGCCAGGGCGCTGTCGGAGCGGCTCGGCGTGCCGGTGGTGGCGACGGTGGCGCACATGGGCATGGGGCTCACCGAGCTGTTCGCCGCGGCGCTGGCGGCGGCGCGCGAGAAGGTGTGCCCGCTGGCGCAGTTGTGCAGC
>JADFDL010000092.1 GCA_018262875.1 Rhodocyclaceae bacterium
GAAACCGACCGTCACACGCCTGACCTACACCCTGACCCAACTCGGCTACCTGAACTACTCACCCGAATCCGGCAAATATTCGCGTTCAGTGGGCGTACTCGCGCTCGGCTATTCCTTCCTCGCCAGTCAGGACATCCGCGCCATCGCGCGGCCGCTGATGCAGGAATTCGCCGACTACGCCCGCGCCACGGTCTGCCTGGCGGCGCGCGACCAGCCGCACATGGTCTTTCTGGAAGTCTGCCAGGGCAACCCGACCTTCCAGATGCGCCTGGAGGTCGGCGCGCGCGTGCCCTACGGCATGACGGCGCTCGGGCGCGCCTACCACTGCGGGCTGCCCGAGGCGGCGCGCACGGCGATGCTCGAAGAGCACCGCAAGACGGGCCGCAAGGATGAGTGGGAAGGCTTTCGCGCCAGCTTCGAGAAGGCGGTACGCGAATACCAGAAGAACGGCTTCTGCGTCTCGCTCGGCGAGTGGAACAAGGACGTTTACTCCGTCGCCGTGCCGCTGGTCTCGCGCGACCACTCGAAGATCCTCGCCCTCACCTGCTCCGGCCCGCCCTTCGAAATGACGCGCAGCCGCATCTTCGAGGAGCTCGGCCCGCGCCTGATCCAGTTGCGCGACCGGCTCTTCGCGGCCACGGGAGGCAGTTTCTGATAGCTTGCGAACAATCTGTAGGAGCGGGCTTGCCCGCGATCAGCTCATGATCGCCAGCAAGCTGGCGCCTACAGCCGGTAGTCCAACCTGAGCTTGTCCTGCAGCTTGCGCGCCTGCTTGAAGGCTTCCTTGAGGATGTGCCGGTCGAGCTCGTTCAGGTCGTCCGGATCGATGCGGTTGGCGCCGGCCTCGCCTCCCTTCAGGTCTCGCTGGTGGCGCAGGCGCAGCATCTGGATGAAATAGAAGCCATCGATTATCGCCTCGACGTCGGCGCCGAGATGGGTGGCCGCCGCCGCGCCGCGCAGGCGCTGCGCCGTACTGGTTACCGTTACGTTGTGGGTCAGGGAAAAAATCCGGGCAGCGTCGACGAAGGGCCGCGAGCCGTGCATCTTCAGGTCGATGGTGTGCGGGAAATCCTTGTTGTTGTCGTAGGTGAAATCCCGGATCAAACCCAGCGGCGGCTGGCACTGCAACGCGTTCTCGGTCATCAGCCGCAGAAACAGCGTCGCCTTTTCGGTTGCCCCCAGCAGCCAGTCGCGCAGGCTGTGCGACAACTCCTCGTCTCCATACAGCGGCCGGAAATCGAAGAATATCGACGCGTTGAGCAGCGCCTTGGGCTCCGGCGACTGGATCCACCTGGCGAACTTCCCCCGCCATTCCTCCAGCGACAGGCACCATTCCGGGTTGCCCGCCATGATGCCGCCCTTGCACAACGGAAAGCCGCAGGCGTCCAGCTTGCGGTTCACCGAGTCGGCGAAAGGAAGCAGGTTATTGCGCACCTGCTCCGCATCCTGGTCATCGGCCTCGAAGATGATGCCGTTATCCTGGTCGGTCGACAGCGTCTGCTCGTAGCGTCCCTCCGAACCGAGGGCGACCCAGCACCACTTCACCTGCGGCAGGTCGAATTCGTCGTGGGTCAGCTCGACGATGCGCAGGGTGAGCAGGTCGTTCAGGGTCGAAATAAGATGGGTCAACTGGTCGGCCGAGACACCCTGCCCCAGCATGGTGTCGGCCATACGCCGGATGTCCTTCGAGCAGGCTTGCAGGGCGGCCAGGTCTCTCGCCTCGCGGATGTTGTGGGTGACGTCGTTGAGCCCGGTGCGCTGCAGGGCGAACAGATCGTTCTGGGAAACGATGCCGAGCAGGCCGCCCGCGTCGTCGACTACCAGCAGGTGGCGCAGGCCGCGACGTCCCATGATGAGGGCAGCCTGGTAGGCGGTGGTCTGCGGCTTGACGGTGATCACGCCCGCCGTCATGACCGCGGCGATCGGCAGGTCGAGCGTACAGCCGGTCAGCGCCACCCGGTGTAACAGATCGCGCAGCGTGAAAATGCCCAGCGGCAGCCTGCCTTCGGCGTCGGCAACAATGATCGAACCGATGCGCTTCTCATCCATGATCCCGATGGCCTGGCGCACCGTGGCATCCAGCGGTACTGTCACCGGCTGGCGCCGGATGAGGCTGCCCAGGGGACTGTACATCGCCTGGAATTCGCCTTTTGCGGGCTGGCGGATTTGTTCTTCCATTTTCTTTCTCGTAAAAATCAGTATTTGATTCTGGCGTAGTAGGTGCGCTCGGCCGCCTCACGCGCCTCGCGCAGCGTGTTGATGCCCATTTCCGCCAGGAGGGGAATCATCTTGAGGAAAACTTCCCCGGTGACGATAGCATCGCCCAGGGCGGTGTGGCGGCCGATGACGTTGATGCCGAGCCGCTCGCAGATCGCCTCCAGCTTGTGCGATTCCTGATTGGGATGGATCACGGCGGAGAGCAGCAGCGTGTCGAGCACCGGCTGGCGGAAGCAGATGCCGGTCGCCTCCTCCTTGATCTGCAGGAAGCGCATGTCGAAGGCGGCGTTGTGCGCCACCAGCACGGTGTCCTCGCTGAAGGCATGGAAGGCCGGCAGCACCTGGTCGATGGTCGGCTGGCCGGCCACCATCTCTTCGGTGATGCCATGGATGGGAATGCCTTCGGGCCGCAGCGGGCGGCGCGGATCGATGATCCGGTCGATGCTCTCGCCCCTGAGCAGGCGGCCGTTGACGATGCGGGTCGCGCCGATCTGGATGATCTCGTCGCCGGCCGAAGGTTCGAGTCCGGTCGTTTCGGTGTCGAAGACGGTATAGGTCAGTTCCGCCAGCAGTCGGTCGTCGAGGGCGCGGCTTTCCTCGGTCTGGCGGAAGAGGTTGAAGTCGTAGTATTCGGGCCGGCTGCCGGCATGCAACAGGGAAACCGATTCGACAGTCTCCTGCGGCAGCGCGGAAGGAATGAGCATGCGGATGAAAGCGCGATGAGAGGCCTTTTCGCGCTCGAACCAGATCTCGCCGCCGTGGCGCTCGATGACCTCGCGCAGGGTCAGCGGACTGTTCTCACCGGCCACGTTCATGGAGTCGATCTCCCATGCCAGCAGGGTCTGGCTGCCGACCACCGCACCGGACCAGACCAGGTCGAGGTGCACCAGCCGGCCGGCCGGCGCCAGGCGGAAGCGGAGTTCCCGGATGTCGTATTCGTCTTTCAGGCGGGAAGCCAGGTAGGTCACCCCCTGCAGCAGCGAGAAACTGTCCACCTTGATCCATATTCCTTCGGCGACGTCGTCAGTCTTGGTGGGCAATTCCAGCTTCTGCTCGATGCGTCGCCGCGCCGCGGCGATGAAGTCTTCGCCCAGCATGTCCTCGAGCGGCCAGCGCGCCTTGAGCGCATCGGAGAACTCCGTCATTGTGCGGTCGAGCCGCTGGCCCATGGTCCCCACCTCGTCGCGGACGATGCCGACGAAGCGGTCGCGCTGCTCGACCTCCATGTCCGGGTAATCGAGCAGATTCTCGACGGCGGCGCGAATGTTGCCGAGCGAGGCGCGGCTGCCCTCGGTGAGCGATTGCAGCAGGGCGTCGCGCCGGCTTTCCATCTCGAAATTGCGCGTGATGTTGTCCAGCATGAGGACATAGCCGGCGATGGCGCGCTCGCCCTCCGCCGCGCTCGCCTCGTCGCGTGCGGCGCCCAGCACCGGCGCCATCTGCACACGGATCAGCTGTCCGGCGCGGCTGGTCGTGACGAAATTGGCCGACGGCTGGCGGCTGCCGCGCGCCAGCCGCTGCTGGATGTTTTCCAGCGCGTGCATGATCAGGTTGCGCTCGATAACGGCGAAAATCGAGCGTCCCAGGCCGATCAGGACGCCGTCCTGCGCAGACTGACTTTCGCCGGTCAGCGCCTTGAACTGCAGGCGGGCGCGGTTGTTGTAGAGCAGAATGCGGCCGTCGAGGTTGCACACCACGACGCTTTGCGTCAGCTCCGACATGAGGGCCGCCAGCCGGTTCTTCTCCTCCTCGAGGGTGGACTTGGCCACGAGAATCCGCTCTTCGACATCCCGCTGCAGGGATTCGCGCTGCTCGGCCAGGGCATTGACCACCTGGGCCAGCGTCCTGATTTCCGGCGCGCCGGTTTCCTGCAGGCGCAGGCCGGGATTGGCACTGACCATGACCAGCGCCTGTTCGCGCAGCGCCAGCGGCGCCAGCACGTAGGCGCGGTAAATGGCATTCACGATGAGGCCAAGCACGAACCAGGTCATGAGGATGATGAGGATCGACAGCTCGATGCGCGGCTGCAGGATGGCCAGGAAGGCCTGCCGCTCCGCCTCCTTCATGTCCGCCCAGAGCACGGCCCCCAGCGCGCTGAACAGCAGCGCCAGCAGGACGTAAAGCCCGCCCAGAATGAGCGCCAGCTTGAACTTGCCGGATTTTCCGGCCATCAGTCGACGCCAAGTATCTGCCGCACCTGGGCAATCAGATCCTTGGTGGAAAACGGCTTGGTCATGTAGGCGTCCGCGCCCAGGGCCGTGCCCTTGGCCACCTCGGTGTCGCGTCCCTTGGCCGTGAGCATCACGACCCTGACCGATTGCCATTGCGGATTGGCGCGGATCGTCTGGCACACCTCGAAGCCGTTTTTCTTCGGCAGCATGATGTCGAGCAGCACCAGATCCGGCATCTTCTCCTCGATCGATCTCAGGGCGGCCTCGCCGTCGCCGGCGACAGCCACTTCGAATCCCTCGCGCTTCATGAGAAATTCAAGGGAGACCACGATGTTCGGTTCGTCATCGACGATCAGTATCCGTTTTGTCATTTTTCCTTTCTCTCTTCCCTTGTCAACGGCAGGGTAAACGAGAATGCCGCACCCTTGCCCAGCTCGCTCTCCACCCAAAGATGCCCGCCGAAATGCTCGACGATCTGCCGGCTGATCGGCAGCCCCAGGCCGGTGCCTTGCGGCTTGGCGGTCATGGTATCGCCAACCTGGCGGAATTTCTCGAAAATGGTGTGCTGGTCCGCCTCCCCGATGCCCGGCCCGTTGTCTTCGACATCGACACGCACCGCGTTGGCCTCGACCGACAGGCGCACCGTGACGTGCCCCCGATCCTCCTCGCAGAATTTGACCGCATTCGACAGCAGGTTCAGCATGACCTGGATCAGGCGATCGCGATCCGCCTTGACCTTCGGCACCACTTCCGCCAACGCCTTGGACAAGCCGATGCGCTTGTCGCCGAACAGGGAGGAGGTTGCGGCGATGGATTCCTCGATGACCTCGTGCAGGTCGATGTCGGCCGTATGCCATTCCGCGTTGCCCGACTCGATCTTGGCCATGTCGAGCACCTGATTGATGAGGCGCGTCAGGCGTTCGGTCTCCTTGACGATGATGGCAAGAAACTTCTTGCGGTTCGCCAGGTTGGTCTTCGGGTCTTCCAGCAGGATTTCCGAAAAGGCGCGAATCGAGGTCAGCGGGGTGCGCAGCTCGTGCGTCACCGTCGACATGAAATCGTCCTTCATGCGGTCGACTTCCTTCAACCGCTCGTTCGCCGCGCGCAGCTCGGCTGTGGCCGCCTCCAGTTCGCGCGACTTCTGCTCGGTCTGGCGCGAATAGGCGCGCACCTGCGAAGCCTCGTCGAGGATGTTCATCACCTCGTCGATGCCGAGCGGTTCCTCCTTCACCACCGACGCCACCATCACCCGGGCAGAAGCGCCGCCGATGGCGCCGGCCAGCAGGGTTTCGGCGTAATGCACCAGGTCCGCGTCTGCCTGCAGTTCATCTATCGAGGCCAGCCTGCGCCGCCGGGCATAGGCCAGAAAGGCCTCGCGCGCCCGCTCCGGGCCGAGAAAGCGGCCGATCAGCGGCAGCAGGTCCTGCACCTGGGCGCTGCCGCGCCAGAAGCGCGAGCGCTCGGCGCCTTCGGTATGCCTGAAGACATCGACGAACAGCGTGCCCTGGCTGGTTTCCACCACGTCCGGCCGCCTGTACAGCGACACCGCGACATAACAGCCGATATTGGCCAGCATGCTCCAGAACAGGCTGTGGGAAATTTCATCCAGCCCGGCAAGGCCGAAAAGCTGCTGCGGCTTGAGTAGTACCATGCCGAACAGACCCTCCTGGATGAAATCCAGCGACAGCCAGCCGGATTTGGCAAAGGACGGGAGCAGCAGCGTGTAGATCCACACGGCAAACCCTGCGGCCAGACCGGCGATGGCGCCCTGCCGGGTGCCACCCTTCCAGTAGATGCCGCCGATGATCGCCGGCGCGAACTGCGCCACGGCGGCAAAGGAAATCAGGCCGATGCCGACCAGCGCATAGGCTTCGCCCGCCGCGCGGAAGTAGATGTAGCCGAGCAGAAGGATTCCGGCGATGGCCCAGCGGCGGATGGACAGGAGCAATCCCGAGAGATCCCGCTCCTCGTGCAGGCCCAATGCCTTCCAGCGCAGCAGCACGGGCATCACCAGGTCGTTGCAGACCATGGTCGACAGGGCAATGGTCTCGACGATGACCATGCCGGTGGCGGCGGAGAGGCCGCCGATGAAGACGAACAGCGCCAGCGCCTCCTGCCGCTCGGCCATCGGCAGGGTCAGCACGAAAGTATCGGCATCCACGCCGCCGTCCGGGAAATGCAGGAGCCCGCCGACGGCGATGGGCAGCACGAAGATGTTGATGATGAGCAGGTAGAGCGGGA
>JADFDL010000093.1 GCA_018262875.1 Rhodocyclaceae bacterium
TGGGGGAAGTTGATGACCGCATGGCGCCAGCAGGGTATTTCGACGAGACCTTCGGAGTCCGGCTTCAGGCCGTCATTGCCCTCTGCTTCGACGGTAAAGCCCAGCTTGACGGCCAATTCCTGGCTGACGCGTTTTTGCTCTCCGACGCGGGCCAGGGCGGCATGCATGGCGTCCGTCGAAGCAATGTCCAGGTCGACGTTGCGCCACTCTTCGGGGAAGCGCTTGAATTCGGCCACGCTGGCATTGGTCGAGCGGGTTTCGATCGGCAGCAATTCGATCGTCGGGGGTTTGCCGGCATCGAAGAGCAATTCGGTCGGGCACATGGTGGTTCGGCCGGCGCTGGAGGGCAGGATGCGGTTGCCGTAGTCGCCGAAGAAAATGGCGTTGATCAGCTCGGACTTGCCGCGCGAGAACTCCGCGACGAAGGCGATGATGAGCTTGTCTTCGCGCAGGCGCTCCAGCAACTGCTGCAGGCGCAATTCGCTTTGCGCATCCCCAAGCTCGTTCTCGGTCAGCCAGTCATGCAGGTTCAGCAGGTGCCCGGAAACTTCCGAACGCCAGCTGCTGTAGGCGGAAAAGTGCTGAACAAGCCCCATCGCGACTCCAGAAAGTGCTTCAAAAACGCCAATTTAGCACACAAATCCGAGAAAGCAATGCAGTCGGGAGGCCGCATCCGGCCGTTCGTCAGTGCTGGCAGTGGGGGCAGTGGAAGGTGGAGCGCTGGCCCAGCCGCAGGGCGCGCACCCTGGCGCCGCAAACGCGACAGGGCTCGCCTTCGCGGCCATAGACGAAGTGCTGCTGCTGGAACCAGCCGGTGCTGCCGTCGCTCTGGATGAAGTCGCGCAGGGTGCTGCCGCCTGCGGCCAGCGCGGCGTCCAGCGTGGCCTTGATGGCTGTCACGATGCGCTCGCAACGCTTGCGCGAGAGCCGTCCGGCAGGAGTGCGCGGGTCGACGCCGGCGCGAAACAGGCTCTCCGAGGCGTAGATGTTGCCGATCCCGACGATGACGTGGCTGTCCATGAGGAACGGCTTGATCGCCGTGGCGCGGCCGCGCGTAGCGTCATGGAGCCATTCCCCGGTGAAAGCTGCGGACAGCGGCTCGATGCCGAGCGGCGCGATGAGGGGGTGCGCGGCAGCATCGTCCTTCACCCACAGCACGGCACCGAAGCGGCGCGGATCGCACAGCCGCAAGGCCTGGTCGCCGAACACGAGGTCGAGATGGTCGTGCTTGCCCGGCGGCTCGGCGGCGGGCACGAGGCGCAGGCTGCCCGACATGCCCAGATGCAGGATCAGCGTGCCGTGGTCGAAGCGGAACAGCAGGTACTTGCCGCGCCGGTCGATGCCGCGCAGCGGCTGTCCGGCGAGCAGGCGGCCGAGTGCGCGCGGCAGCGGGTAGCGCAGCGCGGCGTGGCGTGCGACGACGGCATGGATTTTTCGGCCGGGGAGCTTGGGTAGCAGGCCGCGGCGCGTGATTTCGACTTCAGGCAGTTCGGGCATGGCGGGCAGGGTGAGCGGTTTGCTTGCCGGAGGTGGCAAAACCCCCTAACATGGGCCGGACAAATTTTGATTCTACGCCCCGCCTGCGCTCGCTTTGATCCCGACATGATCGCCCAACCCCGCATCCCCTTTCCTGCTGCCATTGCCGTGGCGCTGGTAGTTTCGGCCTGCGCCTCGGCACCCGCACAGCGTTCCGGCGAGGCTGATCCGGCGCAAGCCGTCAGTGAAGCCAAGCCCCTGGAGCGCGCCGAACCGCTGCCCAAGCAGGAATTGACCGGCCAGATCCTCTATCAGGCGCTGCTCGCCGAAATTGCCGGCCAGCGCGGCAACATCGGCTTGTCCGCCTCGGCCTACCTGGACCTGGCCCGCACGACGCGGGATCCGCGCGTGGCCCGGCGCGCCGCCGAGATTGCGCTGCACGGCCGCAATCTGGACATGGCTTTGCAGGCGGCCCGGCTGTGGGTGGAGATCGATGCGGATTCTTCACAGGCTCGCCAGATGTTGGCGGGACTGCTGGTGAGTGCCAATCGCCTCGACGAATTGCAGCCCCATGTCGCCAAACTATTGATGCAGGAAGGAGAGAATCTGCGCGACGGGCTGTTGAGACTGAACCGCTTGTTCGCCCGCTATCCGGACAAGAAGGCCGTTCTGGCGATCGTCGAACAACTCACTGTGCCCTATGTCGGACTGGCCGAAGCCCATTTCGCGCGGGCCCAGGCCGCGCTCAATGCCGCGGAGTGGCAGCGCGGCGTCGCGGAGGCCGACAAGGCGCTCGCCTTGCGGTCCGACTGGGACGTTGCGGTGATGCTCAAGGCGCAGTTGCAGCGTCAGGATTCCCCTGGGACGTCGATTGAAACCCTGCGCACCTACCTTGCCGGTCACCCGCAGGCGCGCGAAGTGCGCCTGCAATACGCCCGCAGCCTGGTCGGCGCGCGCATGTTCCCGCAGGCGCGCGCCGAGTTCCAGCGTCTTCTGGGAGATTTTCCGGGCAATGTCGACGTGATCTATGCCGTGGCGGTGCTGTCCATGCAACTTTCCGACTGGGCCACGGCGGAGGAGAATTTCAGGAAACTGCTTGGCCGCGATTTCACCGAGGCGGACACTGTGCGCCTTTACCTCGGCCAGATCGCCGAGGAAGGCAAGCGGGACGGGGAAGCCCTGCGCTGGTACGGCGAGGTTGCGCCGGGCGAGCAGCATCTGGCGGCTCAGATGCGTATTGCCCAGCTGCTGGCCAGGCAGGGCAAGCTGGAGGAAGGCCGCCGTCATTTGCAGGAGACGAGGACGGCGGACAATGCCGACCGCATCCCGTTGCTGCTGGCAGAAAGTCAGCTCCTGCGGGACGCCGGCAAAATCCGGGAGGCTTTCGAACTGCTCGATACCCGTCTTGCCGCGCAGCCGGAACAGCCGGAGCTGCTCTACGAATCGGCGCTGCTGGCAGAGAAGCTTGGCCGGCAGGACGTGCTGGAGACCAACCTGCGCAAACTTATCCGCATCAAGCCCGACCATGCCCATGCCTACAATGCGCTCGGCTATTCCCTTGCCGAGCGCAATCAACGGCTGGCAGAGGCGGAGCAACTGATTGCCAAGGCGCTGCAGCTGTCTCCCGATGACCCTTTCATCACCGACAGCATGGGTTGGGTGCTTTACCGCAAAGGCGACACGGCCGGTGCGCTGACCTACCTCCAGCGGGCTTACTCGATCCGGCCCGACCCGGAAATCGCTGCTCACCTCGGCGAAGTGCTGTGGGTGGTCGGCCGTCGCGACGAAGCGAAAAAGACCTGGCAGGAGGCGGCGAAGGCCCATCCCGGCAACGAAGTCCTGACCGAGGTCATCAAGCACTTCTCTCCCTGATGCTGCGTATTTTGCTGGCGGCTGGATTTCTCGTGCTGATGGCCGGCTGCGCCGTGCTGGAGACGGCCACGCTGGCATCCCGCCCGGTGCGCGAGGCAATCGAGGACTTCCGCATCGAGGGTCGCATCGCCGTGCGCCGCGCCGACGAGAGTTTTTCCGCCGGTATCGACTGGCGCCACGATGCGCACTCCGACGAGATCGTCATCAGCGGCCCGCTCGGCCAGGGACTTGCCCGCCTGACCTCGGGTGGCGGCACGGCGCTGCTGGAGACGGCCGACCGGAAGCGTTATGTGGCGGCGGACCTGGATGGCTTGTCCGAGCAGGTGTTCGGCGCGCGGTTGCCGGTATCCGGACTAGGGCGCTGGGTGCTCGGGCGTTCGGCGTCCGGCGGCGCCGCCAGACTGGACGATGCGGGGCGGCTGGTTGGCCTCTCCGAACAGGGCTGGACGATCGAATACCTGCGCTACGAGAATGAGGCGAAGGATGCCCTGCCCGAATTGCTGCAGGCCAGGCGCGAGGACGTCGAGGTACGCCTGAAAATTGACAGGTGGGGCATCGGCCTTTCCCTCGGCTCCCTTCCCCGGGAAGGGGGTGACGGTGGTTCGCTCCGCTCCGGGGGTGGTCCACGATGACGGGCTGTTGGGATCGGGCCTATCCGGCGCCGGCCAAGCTCAATCTTTTCCTCCACATCGTTGGACGCCGTCCCGACGGCTATCACTTGCTGCAATCGCTGTTCCGCCTGATCGACTGCGGCGACATCCTGCGCTTCGCGCCGCGCGAGGACGGACGCATTCTGCGCGCACATCCGCTGGCCGGCGTGCCCGAGGAGAGCGACCTGTGCGTGCGCGCGGCGCGGTTGCTGCAGGAGGCGTCCGGCGGACAGCAGGGCGTGGAGATTGCGCTGGACAAGCGGCTGCCGATGGGTGGCGGGCTGGGCGGTGGCAGCTCGGACGCGGCCACCGTGCTGCTGGCGCTCAACCGCCTCTGGAACCTGAATTGGCCGCGCCAGCGCCTGCAGGCGTTGGGGTTGCGGCTGGGCGCCGACGTGCCCTTTTTCATCTTCGGCCGCAGCGCCTTCGCGGAAGGGGTCGGCGAAGTCTTGCAGCCAGTCGAATTGCCGCCGGCCTGGTACCTCGTCATCGTACCGCCCGTGAGCGTATTGACAGGTGAAATCTTCGCCGCCCGGAATTTGACACGGGATACGAAAGCCATCAAAATGGCGGACTTTTCAGCGGGTTGGGGCGCGGGTTCGGGCGGTCTGTTCGGCCAGAACGATCTCGAATCCATCGTGTGCGAATGCTACCCGGAGGTGGCGCGGGCGCTGGCCTGGCTCAGGCAGCATGCCGCAGCGCGCATGACCGGTTCGGGCGCTTGTGTGTTCGCTCCCTTTTCCGTCGAGCAGGACGCGCGTGCCGTACTGGCGCGGATGCCGGAGGGCATGACCGGCTGGGTAGCGCGAGGCCTGGACGAACACCCCCTGCGGGCACTCGCTGACTGAAACTCTTGGGGAGTCGCCAAGCTGGTTAAGGCACCGGATTTTGATTCCGGCATGCGAAGGTTCGAATCCTTCCTCCCCAGCCAAAATTTGAATGCGGGCAGGTAAACCACCTGCCCGCATCGTTTTCGAAAGCGGAATCGTCCACGAGGCGCGCATGGCCTACGACAGCCTGATGGTCTTCACGGGGAATGCCAACCCCAAGCTCGCCGCCGATGTGGTGAGGCGTCTCAACATCTCGCTCGGACGCGCCACGGTGGGCCGCTTCTCCGACGGCGAAGTCAATGCCGAGATCATGGAGAACGTCCGCGGCAAGGACTGCTTCATCCTGCAATCGACCTGTGCGCCGACCAACGACAACCTGATGGAACTCATCATCATGGTCGATGCGTTGAAGCGTTCCTCGGCCGGGCGCGTTACCGCGGCGATTCCCTACATGGGCTATTCGCGCCAGGACCGCCGGCCGCGCTCGGCGCGCGTGGCGATTTCGGCCAAGGTGGTGGCGAACATGCTGCAGGCGGCGGGGGTCGACCGCGTCCTGACGGTGGATCTGCATGCCGACCAGATCCAGGGCTTTTTCGACATCCCGGTAGACAACGTTTACGCGGCGCCGATCCTGCTCGGCGACATCTGGAAGAACCAGCACAAGGATCTGCTGGTGGTGTCGCCCGATGTCGGCGGCGTGGTGCGAGCGCGGGCGCTGGCGAAGCGCCTCGAATCCGACCTCGCCATCATCGACAAGCGCCGGCCGAAGGCCAATGTGTCCGAAGTGATGAACATCATCGGCGAAGTGGACGGCCGCACCTGCGTCATCATGGACGACATGGTGGATACCGCCGGCACGCTGTGCAAGGCGGCGCAGGCCCTGAAGGACCACGGCGCCGCCAAGGTGCTGGCCTACTGTACGCACCCGGTGCTGTCGGGCAGCGCGGTGCAGCGCATCGGCGATTCGGTGCTGGACGAACTGGTGGTGACGGACACCATCCCGCTGCGCGAGGAAGCCAAAACCTGCACGCGCATCCGGCAGATTTCCATCGCCGAACTGCTGGCGGAAACGATGTTGCGCATCAGCAACGAGGAGTCGGTTTCCTCGCTGTTCATGGAATAAGTTTTTTAACCCCTTGGCTGGTCGCGGTCAGGGTTTTTACTGGAGCAAGCAAATGAAAATCGAGTTCAACGCAAACAAGCGCGAACTGCAGGGCACCGGAGCGAGCCGCCGCCTGCGCCGTGCGGGCAAGGTGCCCGGCATTCTCTACGGTGGCGAGACGGCGGCCCAGCCGATCGAGGTGGATCACAATCAACTGTTCCATCAACTCAAGCTGGAGGCCTTCCATGCTTCCGTTCTGAGCATGAACCTGGACGGTCAGCAGCAGCAGGTTCTGTTGCGCGACTACCAGATGCATGCCTTCAAGCCGCTGGTGCTGCACGCGGATTTCCAGCGTGTCGCTGCCGACAGGAAGATTCACATGAAAGTGCCGCTGCACTTCATCAATACCGACATCGCCCCGGGCGTCAAGCTGCAGGGCGGTGTGGTCAGTCACGTGCTTAACGAACTCAACGTCGTCTGTCTGCCAGCCGACCTGCCGGAGTTCATCGAGGTGGACATGAAGGACGTCTCCGTCGGCCATTCCATCCACATCAAGGAGCTCAATTTGCCGAAGGGCGTCGAAGCGGTGCTGCACCGGAATGAAAATCCGGTCGTGGCCACCATTGTCGTGCCGCGCGGCACCACCGAAGCCGATTTGGCGGTGGGCGAGGAAGCCGCTGCTGCTGTCGCCGCCGCG
>JADFDL010000094.1 GCA_018262875.1 Rhodocyclaceae bacterium
GGCGTCGGCATGGATGTCGTGCGCACCAATATCCAGAAGTTGAACGGCTCCATCGAGATCAAGTCGGAGCTGGGCAAGGGCACCACCTTCACGATTTCCCTGCCGCTGACCCTGGCCATCCTGCCGGTGCTGATCGTCAAGCTCGACGAGCAGCCCTTCGCCGTGCCGCTGTCGATGGTGCGCGAGATACTGCCCATCGTGCCGGGCGAGGTGCAGGAAGTCGGCGGTCGCGCCACCATGGTGGTGCGCGGCGAGGTGCTGCCGGTCTATCCCCTCAATTACCTGATCGGCTGGCCGCAGGAGCGTCAACCGGTCTACGGCGTGCTCATGCAGTCGGCGGAGACGAACTTCATTCTCGCCATCGACAATTTCGCCGGCCGAGACGATGCCGTGATCAAGTCGCTCGAAGGCTTCCGTCCCAAGGGCGTGGCCGGCGTCACCACGCTGGCGAACGGCCAGATCGTGCTGATCCTCGACGTCAAGGAGCTGCTGAGCGATCTGGGCGACAACCGCGGCGTGGCGCGCACGCTGTTCCTGTCTGCCGATGCCTTGGCCCAGGCCGCCTGAGGAACGCGCACATGAAAAACACACTGGCCCGGCAGGACACCCATGAGGCATTTCTTCCACTCTGCGCCCAGGAAGCGGCGCTGCGCCTCTTGCTGGATGAGGCGCGCCTGGTGGCGCTGAATGCTGCCATCGAATCCGCCGCGGCGGCGCGCAAGGCGGGCGTTCCCGGCGAGGATGCGGCGGAGGCGGAACAAGTCGCCGCAGCCGTCGACCTCCTGCTGCAGCAGATCGAATCGGCATCGTTTTTTACCGCAGCGACAAAATGACTGAGAACACAGCCTGACGGAACCCATCTTGCCCCGTTTCGATTTCGACGCCTGGCGCGACCTCGCGGCGCACGACCCGCCGGAATACTTCCGCGAACGCGAGCGCGCCCTCTCCGCCTTCATCGCGGAACGGCCCGAATCCGAACAGGGCTTGCGCGAGTTGCAGGCGCAGATCGACCAGGTGCGCGCGCTCTCCGGCAGCCCGTCGCAGGCGGCGCGCGAGCTGGCGCACATGCTCGGCGACCGCCTGGAAGCCCTGGCGGGCCATATACAGCAGCTCGACAGCCACATCGACATCCTGCGCGATGTGGCGAAACGAATACGCCCGGGAACGGGAAGCAGTTGAGAAAAGAGCAGCCCCGGAAAACGGCATTCGCTCGACAAAGAAGAAAGGAAACGGAAATGAAAATCAACCTCCCCGTCAATGATGTTGAAACCATCCTGCCCGAGAACGAGTTTATCTACTCGCGCACCGATCTGAAGGGGGTCATCGTCGAGGCCAACGAAGCCTTTGCCAGCATCAGCGGCTTCACGCCCGAGGAAATGGTCGGCCAGTCGCACAATCTGGTGCGCCATCCCGACATGCCGCCCGAGGCCTTTGCCGATCTGTGGCAGGACATCAAGCTCGGGCGCCCCTGGCGCGGCATCGTCAAGAACCGGCGCAAGGACGGCGGCTTCTACTGGGTGGTGGCGAACGTCTCGCCGGTGCGGGAAAACGGCCAGATCGTCGGCTACCAGTCGGTGCGCTGCCGCCCCGGCCGCGAGGAGATCGCCGCCGCTGCGGCGGCCTACCAGCGCATCCGCGCGGGCGACAAATCGATCCGCGTCGAACACGGCCTCGTCGTCGGCAACCGTTCGTCCCTGGCCGGCGCGCTGACGTCCCTGCGCACGCAGTTGGTCCTCGCCGGGCTGGCCGGGCTGCTGCCGGCGGTGCTGCTGGCGCTTCAAGCGACGGGGTTCGCCCTGCCGGTTGCGGCGAACCTGGCCGTGGCCGCCGTCTGCGGCCTGTATGCCCTGTTCTTCCTCGCGGGCTACGCTCCCCGTCTGATGCGCGATCTCGATGCCACCACCGGCTGGCTGGAGCAGATCCTGCGCGCCGGCGACCTGGGCACGCGCTTCTCACTGTCGCGCCGGGATGTCGTCGGTGCGATCGGCCGCCAGGCGGACAAGTTCGTCTCCAGCGTGCAAGCCATGCTGCAGGGCGTCAGCGACATTGCCGGACAGGTCAGCCGGGCCACGCAGAACGTCGAGGCAGGCATGCGCGACGTCGCGCATTCGGCACATGCGCAGAGCGAAGCCACCGCGTCGGCCGCGGCGGCGATCGAGGAGGTGACGGTGTCGATCGGCGAGGTTGCCGTCAACGCGCAACATACGCGCACCACCGCCGAGGAGGCTTCCGTCGCCTCGCGCAACGGCGCCCAGGTCACCACCAGCGCCAGCGAAACCATCCGCTCGCTGTCCGAAACGGTGGGGCGGTCGGCCGAACAGGTCGAGTCTCTCGGCAAGCGCTCGGAAGAAATCAGCCGCATCACCGGCGTCATCAAGGAAATCGCCGATCAGACCAACTTGCTGGCGCTCAACGCCGCCATCGAGGCGGCGCGCGCCGGCGAACAGGGGCGGGGTTTTGCTGTCGTCGCCGACGAAGTGCGCAAGCTCGCCGAGCGCACCGGCAATGCGACCCAGGAGATCAGCGCCATGGTCGACAGCATCCGCAGCGAAACCGCGCTGGCGGTGAGCGGCATGCGTGCCGGCGCCGGGCAGGTCGCGCAGGGCGTCGGCCTGGTCGACCGGGCGGCCGGGGCGCTGCGCGAAATCAATGACGAGATGGACCGCACCTCCCGCATGGTGACCGACATCTCCCTGGCCTCGAACGAACAACAGACGGCCATGACCCAATTGGCACAGAACGTCGAGCAGGTGGCCATCATGACCGAGCAGAACGTCGCCGTGGTGGATCGGACGAAAGGCACGGTGGAGCGTCTCGAAGCCGTGACCGGGCGCATGCGCAAGGCGGTGATGCAGTACCGCATCTGAAGCGGGCGGCGCTGCGGCGACTTCATCCTCGCCCCCCCTTTGGAAAAAAGGGGGGGGGGATTTATCGAGCGCCGGCAGAGCGGAAACGCTTCGAATCCTCCCTGCCCCTCCTTTTTTGACCGAAGGAAATCCCTGTGGGACAAAGGAGGGGACCGTCAAACGGGCGCCTCGCGAGTTCAATGCGAGGATCGCGGCCAAACGCCGCCGCAGGCTTCCTGCTGGGGCTGCTGCTGGCTGGCGCCATCGGGGTGCTGATCGTCCCATCCTGCAGGTGCGCAGCCTGCCGCTGGAGCGCATTGCGGCGGCACTGGTGCAATAATGGCCGCGGAATCCGAAACGCAGTTCTCCGACAAGGGTGCAAGGCATGGCAACCAGGGAAGCGGGACAGGGCGGGCCTGCGGATGCCGGGGCGGACGGCAGGCCATCCGCCGGCGGCATCCGGGCATGGGGCATGTGGCCGGCATGGCTGGTGCTGGGCGCCTGCCTGCTGCTGACGCTGGGCGTCTGGCGCTGGGTCGGCGAGCAGGCGCTGCAGGCCCGGGAGGCTGAATTCCTCACCCGCGCCGCGGCGGTTCGCGAGGCGCTGCAGGTGCGCATGGCCGCTTACGAGCAGATTCTCAAGGGCGCGTCGGGCCTGTTCGCCGCGAGCGAACAGGTCAGCCGCGACGAATGGCGCAATTACCATCGCAGCCTGCAGCTCGGACGGAATTTTCCGGCGATCCTCGCCCTCGCCTTTGCCCGCGACTTCACCCGGGCGGAACTGCCCGTGCTGCGGCGCGAGCTGGGGCCCGAGCTGAGGCGTTACGGCCTCGGCGGTTTCAATCTGCGGCCGCCCGGCGAGCGGCCCAGGTACGTCGCCAATATCTATACCGAACCGTTCGAAGGCGTGCACCTGAAGGCGATCGGTTTCGACATGTGGCAGGAACCGACCCGCCGCGAGACCATGCAGCGCGCGCTCGCCACGCGGCAGCCGGCGATCACGCCGAAGATCGTGCTGAATATCGACCAGGAGAGCGGCCCGGTGGCCGCCTTCATCATGTATATGCCGGCTTACGACCACGGCGGCCGGCCGGTGGGCTACGTGCTCGCTCCGGTGCGCATGACGGCGCTGGTCGCCGATCTGCTGACGCCGGTGACCCGGGGCATCGGCTTCTCCATTTACGACGGCAGCGAGCCCGGCGAGAACGCCTTGTTCTACCGCAGCCGGCCGCCCGGCGGCGAACGCCCCCAATTTACCCGCAGCGAGATCGTCACCCTCGGCGGGCGGCAATGGACGCTCGATTTCGCCAGTGAGCCGACCCTCGACGCCATGGGTTTCAGCCGGACGCCGCACGTCATTCTCGTGGCGGGGGGGCTGTTCAGCGTGCTGCTGTTCTGGCTGGTGCGCGGCATCGCCACCGGCCACCGGCGGGCGCTGGCGCTGGCGCGCACGATGACGGCGGAACTGCACGAGAAGCAGCGCTTTCTGACCGACCTGATCGAAGCCAGCAGCACGCCCATTTTCGTCAAGGACCGCGGCGGCCGCATGCTCATGGTCAACCGCAAGTGGGAGGAGGTGACCGGCCTGGCGCGGCAGGAGGCCGTCGGCAAGACCAGTTCCGAACTGTTTGCCGCGCCGGACGCGCAGACGATCATCGAGGCCGATCGGGAAGTCCTGGAGTCGGGCCTGGCCAGCGCCAAGGAGGTCGTGCTGCCGTCGATCACCGGGCCGCGCGATTTCCTCTCGCTCAGGTTCCCACTGAAGAACGATGCCGGCGAAGTGACCGGCTTGTGCGGCATGACCACCGACATCACCGAGCGCAAGCAGCACGAGGCCGAGCTGCAGCGGCTCAACCGCGACCTGGAGCGGCGCGTGGCCGAGCGCACGGCGGAGCTGCAGGCGGCGGTGCGCGAGCTGGAAGCCTTTTCCTACTCCGTCTCGCACGACCTGCGCGCGCCGCTGCGCGCCATCAACGGCTTTTCCCAGTTGCTGGAACACGATTATGCGGCCGGCCTCGACGAGACGGCGCGCGGCTACCTGGCCCGCGTGCGCGCCGGCTCGGTGAAGATGGGCGATCTCATCGACGACCTTCACGAGCTGTCGCGCGTCACCCGCCAGGCCATGCGCTTCAAACCCGTCGATCTGTCGCGCCTCGCCGCCGAGATCGCCGCCGAACTGGAAGAAACGGAGCCCGGCCGCCGGGTGGCCTGGTCGATCGCCTCCGATGTGACGGCGACCGGCGACGCCGGGCTGATCCGCTCGGCGCTCGCCAACCTGCTCGGCAACGCCTGGAAATATTCCGCCAGGCGCGAAGGGGCGTGCATCGCCTTCGGTATCGAGGCGATGGAGGGCGAGACCGTTTATTTCGTGCGCGACAACGGCGCCGGTTTCGACATGCAGTTTGCCGGCAAGCTGTTCGGCGCCTTCCAGAGGCTGCACCGCCCCGACGAGTTTCCCGGCACCGGCATCGGCCTGGCGATCGTGGCGCGCATCGTCACCCGCCACGGCGGCCGCGTCTGGGGCGAAGGCAGGCCGGGCGAGGGCGCGACGTTCCGCTTCACCCTGCACGCCGAGGCAGCCCACCCTAAAGCCTGAAATAGACGGTTATTCCGCCTCTGTTTCCTTCGTCATGCCTTGCCGCAGGCGGCAATAATCGCCGCCATGGCTGAAGATTCCGATCTCGAAAAAACCGAACCGGCGTCGCCGCGACGGCTGGAGCAGGCGCGCGAAGAGGGCCAGGTGCCGCAATCGCGCGAGCTGTCGGCGTTTTTCGTGCTGATGGCCGGCGCCGGCACATTGTGGGTGACAGGGTACTGGCTGGCGCAGCGCATCGGCGGCGCCGTATCGCGGGGACTGACTTTCGACCGCGACGAGGCCTTCGACACGGCGGCGCTGCCCGCCCTGCTCCTGCATCAAGCGGGGGAGGCGCTGGCCACCCTTGGCCCGCTGCTGCTGATCCTGGTGGTGGCGGCCCTGGCCGGCCCTTTCATGCTGGGCGGGCTGAATTTTTCCAGCAAGGCGCTGACGCCGGACTGGACGCGCCTCGATCCGCTCAAAGGCTTCGGCCGCATGCTTTCCATGCAAAGCGTGGGCGAGCTGGTGAAGGGGATACTCAAGGCGCTGCTGGTCGGCAGCGTCGTGGTGTGGGTCGTCCTGCACGAGAAAGACCACATTTTCGCCCTGATGGGCCAGCCGCTGGAGGCCGGCTTGCAGTCGATGGGACGGACGATCCTCTTCAGCACCCTGGTCATCGTCGGCTCGATGTTCCTCATCGTCGCTGCCGACGTGCCGTTCCAGCTCTGGCAGTACTACAAGAAGCTGCGCATGACCAAGGAGGAAGTGCGCAAGGAAATGAAGGAACTGGAGGGCGATCCGCAACTGAAGGCGCGCATCCGCAGCCAGCAGCGCGAGATCGCCCGCCGCCGCATGATGGCGGCCGTGCCCAAGGCCCAGGTGGTCGTCACCAACCCGACGCATTTTGCCGTGGCGCTGGCCTACGACGAGAAGATGCCGGCGCCGCGCGTCGTCGCCAAGGGCCGAGGCGTCATCGCTCAGCGCATCCGCGATATCGCGCAGGAGCACGGTGTGCCGCTGCTGGAAGCGCCGCCGCTGGCGCGTGCGCTGTATGCCCACACCGAGATCGACGACATCATTCCGGCGGCGCTGTATCGCGCGGTGGCCGAGGTGATGGCCTATGTGTACCAGCTCAACGCCTACCTCGCGCGCGGCGGCAAG
>JADFDL010000095.1 GCA_018262875.1 Rhodocyclaceae bacterium
TGGCTGATCAACCCGGATTTTGCCGTCTGCGGCCAGGTGAATTTCCAGGAGCGCCAGGGCGAGGAATGCCTCGCCGCCAACGTCGACACGGTGCTGACGCGCGTCAAGGCCAAGTACGCCCAGTACGGCGTGACGGAACAGCCCTTCGTCATCGTCAAGGCGGATGCCGGCACCTACGGCATGGGCATCATGACGGTGCGCGACGCCTCGGAAGTGAAGGGGCTCAACCGCAAGCAGCGCAACAAGATGGCGGTGGGCAAGGAGGGCCTGCAGGTCAGCGAGGTCATCATCCAGGAGGGTGTGCACACCCACGAGACCATCGAGGGCAACGTCGCCGAGCCGGTGGTGTACATGATCGACCGCTACGTCGTCGGCGGCTTCTACCGGGTGAACACCGAGCGCGGCCGCGACGAGAACCTCAACGCGCCGGGCATGCGCTTCGAGCCGCTGGCTTTCGACTGCGGCTGCAGCCTGCCCGATCCCGGCTGTGCGCCGGACGATGCGCCCAACCGTTTTTTCGCCTACGGCGTGGTGGCGCGCCTGGCCCTGCTCGCCGCCGCCGTCGAGCTGGAGCTGTCGGCACCGCCGATGGAAATCGCGTGAACGCCCCGCTGCCGGGCCGCCCCAAGGCGGGGCCAGCCAATATCATGGAACGAAGCGAGCATCCGTCACCCCCTTCCTCGGGAAGGGGGAGGGGGGGCAGGCAGTGAAACTCGCCTTCATTCTCGATCCGCTGGAACATCTGAAGGCCTACAAGGATTCCAGCGTCGCCATGATGCGCGAGGCGCAGGCGCGCGGTCATGAAGTCTGGGCGATCATGCGGCCGGCACTGGCCTGGCGCGATGGGGCGGTGCGCGCGGCCGCTTCGCGCCTCGTCGTGCGCGCGGATCATCATGACTGGTTCGAAGCGTCGGCGCCGCAGGAGACCGTTCTCGCGGCATTCGATGCCGTGTTGATGCGCCAGGACCCGCCTTTCGACATCGAGTACATCACCGCCACCTGGCTGCTGGAGCGCGCCCAGGCCGGCGGCGCCCGCGTCATCAACGACCCGCGCGCGGTGCGCGATCATTCCGAGAAGCTCGCCATCCTGGAGTTCCCGCAGTTCACTCCAGAAACGGTGGTGGCGCGCGAAGCGGAGACGCTGCAGGCCTTCATCGAGTCGGCCGGAGACGCCATCCTCAAGCCGCTTGACGGCATGGGCGGCAGCCAGGTGTTCCGCGTGCGCCGCGACGACCCCAACCGCAACGTCATCGTCGAGACGCTGACCTGCTGCACGGCGCGCACCATCATGGCGCAGCGCTACCTGCCGGCCATCGCGCAGGGCGACAAGCGCATCCTGCTCATCGGCGGCGCGCCGGTACCGTTCGCGCTGGCGCGCATCCCCAAGGCGGGCGAGACGCGCGGCAACCTCGCCGCCGGCGGCAGCGGCGTGGCGCAGCCGCTCTCCGCCCGCGACCGCGCGATCGCCGAACACCTGGCGCCGATCCTGCACGGCCGCGGCATCCTGCTCGCCGGCATCGACGTCATCGGCGACCATCTCACCGAGATCAACGTCACCAGCCCGACCTGCTTCGTCGAGATCACGCAGCAGACCGGCTTCGACGTCGCCGGCATGTTCATCGACGCCCTCGAAAGGGAATGCCAAGCTTGAACCACAGAGGGCACAGAGAACACAGAGATTTATCGGGTTTTTCTCTGTGCGCTCTGTGTGCTCTGTGGTTCATGTTTTTCCTCGGCGGCTGCGCCAGGGCGCCGCAACTCCACCAGCGCGAAGCCTACGTCTTCGGCACCCGCGTCGAAGTGTCGGTGTGGGGCGAATCGGCGAAGAAGTCGCAGCAGGCGCTGGCGGCCGTCCTCGCCGAGTTCGACCGTCTGCACAGGATGCTGCATGCCTGGCAGCCTTCAGAGCTGACTGCCCTGAATGAAGCCATCGTCCGCGGCGAGCGCGACATCGCCGTATCCCCGGAACTGACTTTTATCCTCAAGGATGCGGCAGCCATTGCCGCACAATCGGACCAGTTGTTCAATCCCGCCATCGGCAATCTGGTCGCCTTGTGGGGCTTCCATTCCGACGAGTTCAAGCCTCAGCTTCCCGAGGCTGCGGCGGTCGAGGCGGCGGTCAAGGCGCGGCCGCGCATGAGCGACCTGTCCTTCGCCGGGGAGCGCGTCAGCAGTCGCAACCGCTCCGTGCAGCTCGACCTCGGCGGCTATGCCAAGGGCTATGCGCTGGATCGCGCGGCCGGCATCCTGCGCGGGCAGGGCGTGAACAACGCCCTCATCAACATCGGCGGCAATATCATGGCGCTGGGCGACAAGGGCGGCCAGCCCTGGCGCGTCGGCATCCAGCATCCGCGCGCCGCCGCGCCGCTGGCCACGCTGGAACTGCGCGACGGCGAGGCAGTCGGCACTTCGGGCGACTACCAGCGCTATTTCGAGGTCGACGGCAAGCGCTACTGCCACCTGCTCGATCCGCGCAGCGGCCGGCCGGCCGAGGGAACGCAGGCGGTCACGGTGCTGATTCCGCCGCGGATGGGCGCACCCCAAGGGGACTTCCTTCGGGGCGCCGGCGCGCTGTCGGACGCGGCGAGCAAGCCGCTCTTCATTGCCGGCGCTGCCGAATGGCGCGGCCTGGCGCGCCGCCTCGGGGTGGAACAGGCGCTGCTGATCGACGGCGAGGGCGTGATGCAGGTCACGGCGGCGTTTCGCCAGCGGCTTACCATGCTCGCATCCGACATGAAAATCGTGAGCGAGCCGTGAATGACGAATACGTAAATCGCATGGTGCGCCGCCGCATCGGCCTGGATGCCCTGCGCCGCCTGCGGCGCCTGGTCGATGCCGGCCGGGCGCAGGAAGCGGGCAATGCCCGCCTGGCGCAACGCCTGGCCATCGCGCTCGCCGTCCTGGCGGGACTGACTTTTCTCCTCTTCGTCTTTCGCTGACCGCGCCGGCACACGCCGGCCTTCGGTTACAATCAAACGCATAATCTCCGTCGCGATCATGATCGGCATTTTATTGATAACCCACGGCAGCCTGGGCGAGTCGCTCGTCCAGTGCGCTTGCCACGTCCTCAACAAGCGTCCGCCGCAGATCGCCCAGCTCGGCGTGTCCGGCCAGGACGATCCGCTCGACGCGCTTCCTCTGGCGCGCAACATGATGAATCTGGTCGACACGGGCGAGGGGGTGCTGCTGCTCACCGACATCTTCGGCGCCACGCCGAGCAATATCGCGCTGAAGCTGCTCGCCCCGGGCCGCGTCGAGGGCGTTTCGGGGGTGAGCCTGCCCATGCTGCTGCGCGCGCTCACCTATCGCGAAAAAGACATGGAGACGCTGCTGGCCAAGGCCGTAGCGGGCGGACGCGACGGCGTGATGCTGATGAAAGGTGCGAGAGATGCCGCGGGCTGAAGCGGAGATCGTCAACAAACTTGGCCTGCACGCCCGCGCCTCGGCGAAACTGACCCAGGTGGCGACGGCCTTCGCCAGCGAGGTCTGGCTGGAGCGCAATAACCGTCGCGTCAACGCCAAGAGCATCATGGGCGTCATGATGCTGGCGGCCGGCAAGGGCGCCACGGTGATCGTCGAGACGGAAGGCGCCGATGCGGATGCCGCCCTGCAGGCCATCCTCAGGCTGATCGCCGACAAGTTCGGCGAAAGCGAGTGAGCTTTACGCTGCACGGCCTTGCCGTCTCGCACGGCATCGCCATCGGCCATGCCCACCTCGTCTCGCATGCGACGCTCGAGGTGGAGCATTACGTTCTGCCCGGCCGCTTCGTCGGCGAGGAGATCGCGCGCTTCGACGCGGCCGTCGCCGAAGTGCGCGCCGAGCTGGACGGACTGTTGGCCGGCGGCGACCCCGGCGCGCCGGCCGAATTGACGGCCTTCATCGACCTGCACCAGATGCTGCTGGCCGATCCGATGCTGATCGGCACGACGCGCGAGCTGATCCGCGAGCGGCGCTGCAACGCCGAATGGGCGCTGGTGCAGCATATGGAGCGCCTCGCCGAGCAGTTCGACCAGATCGAGGACGAATACCTGCGCGAGCGCAAGGCCGACGTCGTCCAGGTAGTCGAGCGCGTGCTGAAGGTGCTCATGGGCCACCCCGGCCACCCGCCCAGGCACACCCGCGGCGAACAACTCATCGTCGTCGCCCACGACCTGTCGCCGGCCGACACCCTCCAGTTCAAGCAGCTCAAGATCGGCGGCTTCGTCACCGATCTGGGCGCCGCCACTTCGCACACCGCCATCGTCGCGCGCAGCCTGGCCATCCCGGCGGTGGTCGGCCTGCACCACGCGCGCGACCTGATCCGCGAGGACGACATGCTGATCGTCGACGGCACGCGCGGCGTGCTGATCGTCGATCCGGATGCGCGGGTGCTGGAGGAATACCGCCTGCGCAAGAGCGCGCTGGAACTGGAGCGCGCCAAGCTCAAGCGCCTGAAGAAGTCGCGCGCGGCCACCCTCGACGGCACCGATATCGAGCTGACCGCCAACATCGAGCTGACCGCCGACATGGACCAGGTGAAGGCGGCCGGCGCGGCCGGCATCGGCCTGTTCCGCACGGAATTCCTCTTCCTCAACCGCGACGGCATGCCGAGCGAGGAGGAGCAGTTCGCCGCCTACCGCAGCGTGGCGGAGGCCATGGACGGCCGCCCGGTGACCATTCGCAGCCTGGACATCGGCGCCGACAAGAACCTGCGCGGCGTCGAGCGCACCGAGGCCAATCCGGCGCTGGGGCAGCGCGCCATCCGCTACTGCCTGGCCGAGCCGCAGATTTTCCTCACCCAACTGCGCGCCATCCTGCGCGCTTCGCATCACGGCCGCGTCAAGCTGCTGGTGCCCATGCTGGCGCATGCGCACGAGATCGAGCAGACGCTGGCCCTGCTGGCCCAGGCCAAAGAGCAGTTGCGCGGCCGCGGACAGCCCTTCGACGAAGGCATCGAGGTCGGCGGCATGATCGAGATCCCCGCCGCCGCGCTGGCCCTCGGCGTGTTCCTGGCCAAGCTGGATTTCCTTTCCATCGGCACCAACGACCTGATCCAGTACACCCTCGCCATCGACCGCACGGACGAGGCGGTGGCGCATCTCTACGATCCGCTGCATCCCGCCGTGCTGCGCCTGATCGCCCACACCATCCAGGCCGGCAAGCGCGCCGGCCTGCCGGTGGCGGTGTGCGGCGAGATGGCCGGCGATCCGACCTTGACGCGCCTGCTGCTCGGCATGGGCCTGCGCCAGTTCTCCATGCACCCGGCACAGATCCTCGAGGTCAAGCAACAAGTGCTGCAAAGCGACTGCGCCCGCCTGCGCCGCCAGGTCGCGCGCATGCTCAACACCGACGACCCGGTCCGGCTGCGCGCCCAGTTGGGGCGACTCAACGCCAATTGACAAGCGCGGCCTGTCGCGGTAATTTCCTCCCATAGCGCCGATTTGACCGTCAGCTTGCGGGCGCTTAACAAATACGGCTAAAGCGAGGGCGACCCAGTCCAGCGCTCAGCCGACTGGGTTTTTTATTGCATGACAGACACGACCGACAGCGTAGGCGAGGTACAGCCGCAACGCGCCCATTTCGATAGCCCGCTGATTTTGGCGGGAGGCGCGGTGCTGCCGGCGTTCGACCTGGTCTACGAGACCTACGGCGAATTGAACGTGTCGCGCTCGAATGCGGTGCTGGTCTGCCATGCCCTGTCGGGCAACCACCATCTCGCCGGCTGGCATGCGGACAATCCGAAGGGCATCGGCTGGTGGGACAACCTGGTCGGTCCGGGCAAGCCGCTCGATACGCGCAAATTCTTCGTCGTCGGCGTGAACAACCTCGGCGGCTGCTACGGCTCGACCGGCCCGGTGTCGGCCAACCCGGCCACCGGCAAGCCCTGGGGCGCCGATTTCCCCATGGTCATCGTCGAAGACTGGGTGGCTTCCCAGGCCCGGCTGGCGGATCGCCTTGGTATCGAGGCCTGGGCGGCGGTGATCGGCGGCAGCCTGGGCGGCATGCAGGCGATGCAGTGGACGCTGGAATACCCGGAGCGCATTCGCCACGCCTTGGTCATTGCTTCGGCGCCCAAGCTGACGGCGCAGAACATCGCCTTCAATGAAGTGGCGCGCCAGGCCATCCTCACCGACCCGGACTTCCACGGCGGGCACTATTACGAGCATGGCGTCGTGCCGGTCCGGGGGCTTCGGCTGGCGCGCATGCTCGGCCACATCACCTACCTGTCCGACGACCAGATGGCGGAGAAGTTCGGCCGCAAATTGCGCCAGGAAGCGCTGCAGTTCAATTACGCCGCGGATTTCGAGATCGAGTCTTACCTGCGCTACCAGGGCGACAAGTTCGCCGGCTTCTTCGACGCCAATACCTATCTCATCACCACCAAGGCGCTCGACTATTTCGATCCGGCGCGCGATTTCGATGGCAACCTCGCCGCGGCGCTGGCGCGCGCGCGCGCGGATTTCCTCGTCGTCTCCTTCTCGACCGACTGGCGCTTCGCGCCGGAGCGTTCGCGCGAGATCGTCTTCGGCCTGGTGCACAACGGCCTGGACGCGAGCTATG
>JADFDL010000096.1 GCA_018262875.1 Rhodocyclaceae bacterium
GCGCCCCCGCCGTGCGGATTGACCAGTGCCATGTGCTGCTCCTCCCTTTGCGTGGTGTGCTTTTTAGTCCGTGCGAAGGCTAGCACTTCCGGGAAGGGGCAATAATCGTTTTATTTTATTGTGAAATAGGGGGGGTCGATTTTTTGGCTGCGGCCGGGGTGCTATGCACCCCTTAACCTGCGCTACGCGCAGATTAGCCTTCGCCGAAATACCGGGAGTTTTGGCTGTGGCAGGGGTGCGTCGCACCCCTGAGCCTTCGCCGAAACAAGCCCTTCGGGCGTGTTTTGACCTGTATCAACATAAGAAAAATCATGGGCAACTAGAAGGGCAGCTTCTGTTTCATTTCCTCCAGGTGGCGGGCGCGCAGTTCGCGCAGGCGCGCATCGACCTGGGAATGTTCGAAGTAATCGCCGTCGCCGGCCTTTTGCGCCAGTTCGAGTTGCTGGATGGCCGGCGCCAGATACCCCTGGAGGACATACAGCTCGGCCTGGGCGCGGTGCTGCTGCAGGCGTTTGCCGAGTGCGGCATGACTCTTGGCCTGCAGACCGTGCAAGGCGGCGTCGGAAGGCGTCAGCTGCAACTCGGCGGTCGCCGTCTTCAGCGCTTCCTGCGCCTGGCCATCCGCCAGCAGGGCATCGATCTGGCCGTACAGCAGGGCCCGGTTGCGGGGATGACGGATGCGCACCTCGCGATACAGCTTGAGCGCCCCGGCAAGGTCTCCGCGTGCCTTCTTCGTGTCCGTTGCCAGCGTGTCGAGCATGGGCGAAGACGCCTTGAGCCGGCGCAGTTCGGCGATCTCGCGGTCAACGGCCGCATAATTCTTCGCCCGCATCTGCGCCACGGCGAGGCCGTAGCGGGCCGCAGCCTCGGACAGGTACTTGCGCTCGCGCAACTGGCTCTCGAAATCGACGATCGCATCGTTCGGGTGGCCCTGGCTGGCGCGCAGCTTGGCCCGCACCAACTGGAATTCGAGCGAGTCCGTCACCTGCCGGTACTGCGCCTGCAGGATGCGGTGTTCCATGTCGCTGATGCGCTCGGTGGTCAGCGGGTGGGTGCGCAGGTAGCCGGGGGCGTTGTTTTCGTAAAGACGGCCGAACTTCTGCATGCGCTCGAAGAAACTGGCCATGCCGCGCACGTCGAAGCCCGCCCGTTCGAGCGTCTGGATGCCGATGCGGTCGGCCTCGCGTTCGAAGTCGCGCGTGTAATTCAGCATGGTCTGCACGCCGGCGGCCGTGCCGGCAACAATCGCCGCCTGGCTGACGTCGGAATTCGAGCGTGCCGCCAGGATCGCCACGGCCATCGCCAGCCATTGGGTCACCTGGGCCTGATTCTGCTTGCCCATCAACCGGGCCAGATGCTTCTGCGTGACATGGGCCATTTCATGGGACAGCACGCCGGCCAGTTCGGATTCGGACTGCGCCGCCAGGATGAGGCCGCTATGCACGCCGATATAGCCGCCGGGCAGGGCAAAGGCATTCAGGGTGGCGTCGCGCAGGGCGAAGAACTCGAAGTTCTGGCCCGCCTCGGGGGTGGCTGCGGACAGGCGGGTGCCGAGTGCATTCAGATAGGCGGCAACCTCGACATCGTCGATGTAGGACGGCTCGCGCTGACGAATATCGCGCACGATCGACTCGCCAATGCGCCGCTCCATCTGCGGCGGGAGATCGGATCGGGAAGCTTCGCCCAGATCGGGCAGGCCTTCGGCAAGAACACCGGGCGCCAGCGTGGCGAGAAAAACCAGGGTTCGGAATCGCATTGTTTATATGATACCTTGAGCGCGCCGGGTCATTTTTCCCGGGATTCGGCTAAACTTGCCAAAAAGAGTAGATCGCTCCAACCCGAGAAGGTTCTCTTGAGCACACATACCTTGCTGCTGGCCGAGGATTCGCCCGAGGACACCCGGCTGATCCTGAATGCCCTGCACCCCGTCATCCAGGAAGACATGGTCGCGCTTTGCGGCGATGGCGTGGAGGCTTTGGACTATCTCCTTGCCCGCAACGCCTACGCCCACCGCAGCGGCGACGACCTGCCGGGGGTGGCGCTCCTCGACCTCAACCTGCCCAAGATCAACGGCCTCGAAGTCCTGCGGGAACTGCGCGAAAACCCCCGCACCCGTCTGTTGCCGGTGGTGATTCTGTCGGCTTCCTCCGAGCAGCGCGACGTGCGCGCCGCATCGCTGCTGGGCGCCAACAGCTACGTGCGCAAGCCCCTCGACTACGGCCGCCTGCGCGAGACCGTCGAGCTGCTCGGCCACTACTGGCTCGACCTCAACATTTCCCCGCCGCCCGCGCCGCCCGCCTGATTCCGTCCCGGCCATGTCTGAACCCCTTACGCATTTCGATGCCCGCGGTCAGGCACATATGGTCGACGTGGCGGGAAAGGGCGAAACCCGCCGCGTCGCCCGTGCCACCGGCACGGTTTTCATGCAGCCGGCCACCCTGGCCCTGATTGAATCCGGCGATGCCAAAAAAGGCGACGTGCTGGGCGTGGCGCGCCTGGCCGCCATCCAGGCGGCCAAGCGCGCCGCGGACCTGATTCCCCTCTGCCACCCGATCGCCCTGACCCATATCGGCGTCGAATTCACCATCGACCGCAAGCGCGCCTGCATCGTCTGCGAGGTGACGGCCGAGACGGTCGGCCGCACCGGCGTGGAAATGGAGGCGCTGACCGCCGTCAGCGTCGGCCTGCTGACCATCTACGACATGTGCAAGGCGGTCGATCGCGGAATATTTTTCGAGAATATCCGTCTACTGGAAAAAGCCGGCGGCAAAAGCGGACACTGGCAGGCGGCCTGACCGCCGGCCGCCAAAACTGCCTGGAATATTAGCTGGAACTGAAATTTGGGTGGCTTATTTTCCGATCAGTACCAATGAATTGTCCTGCTGCGCTTTCCCGGCTAGAGTCGGGACAAGTCCTTGGCAAGCCAGGCGCCGGACTGAATCGCAGCGTTTCATCGCCTTGTCCCTCGATGGACGGGCGTATTCACAGACCAAAGGAGTCACACGGATGGATGCATTGCGCAGAACCCTGTTGAAAGGAGCGGGCGCCACCGGGGCGATCGCGGCGGCCATGGCGGCCGGCGTGCTCAAGCCCTCTCAGGTGCTGGCCGCGGAATGGAACCGGGCCGCCTTCGACGCCAAGGATGTGGCCGGCGCCCTCAAGGGCCTCGGCGGCGCCGGCGCCGCCGACAATACGGGCATCGTCATCAAGGCGCCCGACATCGCCGAGAACGGCGCCGTCGTGCCGGTCGATGTCAGCAGCAGCATTCCCAATACCCTTTTCCTCGCCGTGCTGGTCGACAAGAACCCGCTGCCGCTGTCGGCCGCCTTCGATTTCGCCAACGGCGCCCTGCCCGAACTGGCGCTGCGCCTGAAGCTGGGCCAGACCTCGCTGGTCGAGGTCGTGGCGAAGACGGCGGACGGCAAGTTCTACAGGGCCAAAAAGGAAGTCAAGGTCACGGTCGGCGGTTGCGGCGGCTGAGCGAAACGGAACAACACGGAGAAAGACATGGCAGATCCAATGAAAATCCGCGCCCAGATGAAGGGCGACACCGCGGAAGTCCGCGTTCTCATGAGCCACGCGATGGAAACCGGCCAGCGCAAGGACAATGCCGGCGCCACCGTGCCGGCGCACTTCATCCAGTCGATCACGGTCGACGTCGGCGGCAAGCGCGTCATCCAGGGGCAGACCGGCACCGCAGTCTCGCGCAACCCGGTATTCGGCTTCAAGGTCAAGGGCGCCAAGGCCGGCGACAAAGTCGTCATCAACTGGGTCGACAACAAGGGCGACAAGAGGACTGACGAAACGACCATCGCCGCGTAAGCAGGACAAAACAACAACCGGAGCGGCGACGACCGCTCCGCAAAGAAGCAGCACCACCCACAAAGAGGAGGAATCATGAAGCAGCGCCTGAGCACGCTCCTGGTTGCCGCGGCGATGTCGGCGGCCTTCGCCGTGCACGCCCAGCAGCCCGTGAAAAAACCCGTTCCCCCTCCGGCGAAAGCCGCCGCCTCCGCCAAGCAAGGCGGCATCACCGCCGAATTCGAGAAGTTCCGCGAAGTCCTCGAAGAGGACAACCCCGCCGAACTGTTCGAAGCCCGCGGCGAAGACATCTGGAAGCACAAGAAAGGGCCTGACGGCGCCTCGATGGCGCAGTGCGACCTCGGCCTCGGCGCCGGCGTCGTCAAGGGTGCCTACGTGCAGATGCCGCGCTGGTTCGCCGACGTCGGCCAGGTCATGGACGCCGAGCGGCGCGTCGTGCATTGCATGGTGAAGTACCTCGGCTACAAGGAAGAGGACATCCGCAAGCAGCCCTTCAGCAACGTGAACAAGACGCCGGACCACGTCTCGGTCATCACCTACGTCGCCGGGCAGTCGCGCAACCTGAAGATCGCCGCGCCGCAGAAGCATCCGAAGGAAAAGGAGACCTACGAGATCGGCAAGGAAATCTTCGCCTACCGCGCCGGCCCCTACGACTTCTCCTGCGCCACCTGCCACGGCGAGGACGGCAAGCGCATCCGCACCCAGGACCTGCCGAACCTGAGGAAGCCCGACCAGGCCATTCGCGCCTACCAGGGCTGGCCGGGCTACCGCATGACCGGCGGCTTCATGCTGACCCAGCAATGGCGCATGAACGACTGCTTCCGCCAGCAGCGCTTCCCCGAGCCGGGCTACCTGTCGGATTCCATCACCGCCCTGCTGGCCTACATGACCGCCACCGCCAACGGCCAGGTCTACAAGGGCCCGGGCATCAAGCGCTAAGGGGACCATGACATGAACCAGACCATTGTTTTCCTCGCCGCCTCGCTCGCCTGCGGCGCCGTGCTCGCCGACGAGATCCGCGACTACCGCGCCGAAGCCGCTGCCATGCTCAAGCGCGACTTCAAGACAAAAGGCATCGCCACCGCCGACCGCCTGCACGAAGACGGCGTCCAGGCCATCTGCAACCGCACATCCGACCACCCGCCCAAGGCCGTCGCCGAACGGCTGGAGAAGGATCAACTGGACGGCGTCAGGTACCCCGCCGACGGCAAGCTGATGGGCGACTGGAAGGCCGGCGAGAAACTGGCGCAGAGCGGCCGCGGCATGACCTGGAGCGACAAGGCCGGCGTGCCCGGCGGCGGCAACTGCTACAACTGCCACCAGATCGGGCCGCAGGAAACCTCCTTCGGCACCATCGGCACGAGCCTCTACCAATACGGCAAGCTGCGCGGCAACACGCCCGAGACCCAGAAGTACACCTACGCCAAGATCTGGAACGCCAAGGCCTTCAACCTGTGCTCGGCCATGCCGCGCTTCGGCCATGCCGGCGCGCTCACCGAGGCGCAGATCAAGGATCTCGTCGCCCTGCTGCTCGACCCGCAATCGCCCGTCAACAGCAAATAACAAGGACCAGGCTCAAGGAGGCTTGGCGTTGCCAAGCCTCTTTTTTTTGAGGACCCCCAACATGTCCATGAATCGCAGAGAGTTCCTGCAGATCCTCGCCGCCGCCTCCGCCGCCGGCTTCGCCCTCGACTCGCCCTCCCTGCTCGCCGCCCAGGGGGGCAGCCGGCTCTACGATTTGCCGCGCTTCGGCAACGTGCATTTCCTGCACTTCACCGATTGCCACGCACAGTTGCTGCCGATCCATTTCCGCGAGCCGAACGTGAACCTCGGCATCGGCGCGGCGCAGGGCAAGGCGCCGCACCTGGTCGGCGAGCACCTGCTCAAGGCCTTCAACATCCCGCCGCGCACGATCGAGGCGCATGCCTTCACCTATCTCGACTTCGCCGCGGCGGCGCAGGCCTATGGCAAGGTCGGCGGCTTCGCCCACCTCGCCACGCTGGTCAAGCGCCTGCGCGCCGCGCGCCCCGGCGCCCTGCTGCTCGACGGCGGCGACACCTGGCAGGGCTCGGCCACCGCGCTGTGGACGAAGGGCCAGGACATGGTCGACGCCTGCAAGCGGCTCGGCGTGGACATCATGACCGGGCATTGGGAATTCACCCTCGGCGCCGACCGCGTCAAGGAGATCGTCGAGAAGGATTTCGCCGGCAAGATCGAATTCCTCGCCCAGAACGTCAAGACGACCGACTTCGGCGACCCGGTGTTCAAGCCCTACGCGATGCGCGAGATGAACGGCGTGCCGGTGGCGGTGATCGGCCAGGGCTTCCCGTATACGCCGATCGCCAATCCGCGCTACCTGATTCCCGACTGGACCATGGGCATCCAGGACGAGGAGATGCAGAAAGTCGTCAACGAGGCGCGCGGCAAGGGGGCCAAGGTGGTGGTGGTCCTCTCGCACAACGGCATGGACGTCGACCTGAAGATGGCCAGCCGCGTGACCGGCATCGACGCCATCCTCGGCGGCCACACCCACGACGGCGTGCCGGCGCCCTCGGTGGTGAAGAACGCCGGCGGCCGCACGCTGGTGATGAATTCCGGCTCCAACGGCAAGTTCCTCTCGGTACTCGACTTCGACGTCAGTGTTGGCAAGGGGGGAGGAAAAATCCGCGACTTTCGCTACAAGCTGCTGCCGGTGTTCTCCAACC
>JADFDL010000097.1 GCA_018262875.1 Rhodocyclaceae bacterium
GGTCTCGATCCGGACATCGTCTTCCTGCAGGAAGTGCAGGGACTGCATGCGGGCCACGCCGAGCGGCACCACGATTGGCCGGCGGAAGGTCAGCACGACTTCCTCGCCGAGGGCGTCTGGCCGGACACGGCCTACGGCGGCAACGCCATCTATGACCACGGCCATCACGGCAATGCCATCCTGTCGCGCTTTCCCATCCTGTCCTCGCACAACCAGGACATCTCCGAACTGAAATTCGAGCGGCGCGGCATGCTGCACACCGAAATCGCCGTGCCCGGCTGGGAGCAACCCCTGCATTGCGTCTGCGTGCACCTCGGGCTGACCGCCGCGGCGCGGCGCCGCCAGATGCTGGCCCTCGCCGAGCGCATGGAAGAAGTCAGTCCCGGCGACACGCCGCTGATCATCGCCGGCGACTTTAACGACTGGCACAACCGCGCCGGCAACCTGATCGCGGAACGGCTCGGCATGGTCGAGGTCTTCGGCGGCATCAATGGCCAGCCGGCGCGCAGCTTCCCGGCCACCCTGCCGGTGTTCCGTCTCGACCGCATCTACGTGAGGGGCTTCGCCATCGAGCGCTCGGAAGTGCATTTCGGCCGCCCCTGGTCGAAGATCTCCGATCACGCCGCGCTGTCGGCGTACATCGCCGTCGAATAAGTTCCGGAGATGAAGGCCGAGTTCCTTCCGGGCAACCGCATCACCCTGCTCGAAACCGGCAGTGCCTACTTTCCTGCGCTGCTGGAAGCCATCGACGCCGCTACGGACGAGATCTATCTCGAGACCTACATCTTCGAGGACGACGGGACCGGTCGCCTGGTCGCCGCGGCGCTCTCGCGCGCCGCGAACCGGGGCGTGAAGGTCCGCGTGCTGGTGGATGGTTTCGGCGCACGCGAATTCCCCGCGAAACTGATGCCGGCACTCGAAGCGTCCGACGTGAAGGTGCTGGTCTACCGAAAGAAGATTTCACCCCTGACGCTGCGCCGCCAACGCCTACGCCGCCTGCACCGCAAGCTGGTCGTCGTGGATGCCCGCCTGGCCTTCGTCGGCGGCATCAACATCATCGACGACGCGCATGCGCCGGGCCAGCCGCCGCGCTACGACTATGCGGTGCGCGTGGAGGGGCCGCTCATCGCGCCCATCCATGCCTCGGTCCACCAGCTATGGAAACTCGTAGCCTGGGCCAACTTCCGGCGCCGCCTGCGCGTGCTCGTCCACGCTCCGGTGATTGCCGACCCCCGCGGCAACATGCGCGCCGCCTTTCTGGTTCGCGACAACCTGCGCCATCGCCGCGACATCGAGGAGGCCTACCTGGAGGCCATCAAGGCGGCGAGGAAAGAAATCTTTCTGGCCAATGCCTACTTCCTCCCCGGCATCCGTTTTCGCCATGCGCTCATGCATGCCGCGCAACGCGGCGTTCGGGTCACCATCCTGCTGCAGGGACGCATGGAATACCTATTGCAGCACTATGCCTCCCAGGCGCTCTTCGACGCACTGCTCGGTGCCGGCATCCGTATCTTCGAATACCACCTCAGCTTCCTGCATGCCAAGGTGGCGGTCATCGACGGCCAGTGGGCCACGGTCGGGTCCAGCAACATCGATCCTTTCAGCCTGCTGCTCGCACGCGAAGCGAATGTCGTGGTGAGCGACGAGGCATTCGCCGCGGAGCTTCGCGCCAGCCTGGAAACCGCAGTCGTCGGCGGCGCCAGGGAATTGAAGCGCGAGGACTGGCAGCGCAAGCCCTGGCTGCATCGCCTGGCCAGCTGGACGGCCTACGGTCTGGTGCGGCTGATGATCGGCATCGCCGGCTACGGCGGGAAACATTAGGGCGGCGGCGAACACGCCGGCCTTTTGGATGAAACGATCCCGGTATTCACGCCGAACCAATTCAAACCGCCGAACAACCTCGCGTACTCGATCTTCACGCAACGATCCATCACCACTTCCAGTCCGGCGGCTTCCGCCTTGCGCGCCGCCTCGGAATGGATCACACCGAGTTGCATCCACAGCACCCGCGCACCGATGCCGATTGCCTCGTCGACGATGGCCGGAATGTCCTCCGCGCGACGAAAGCAATCGACGATATCCACTTTCCGCGAAATGTCGCGCAGCGAGGGATAGCACTTCTGCCCGAGCACTTCCGGATAGGCGGGATTGACAGGAAGGACTGTGTAACCGTGGTCGATCATGTATTTGGCGGCGAAGTAGCTCGGCCGGTACCAATTGGCGGAAAGGCCCACTACCGCAATCGTGCGGCTCTGCCCAAGTATCCGGCGCAGGCCGGCAACGTCGTCGATCATCGAACCCTCCTTGCCTTTCAATATGCCGTCGGCGCCTCAGCCGAGCGGCAACGCGGCAAGCTTCCTCGTTTCCAGTTCGTTATCGCCCAGCGCCACAGCTCATCGAGGCCGGCATCCGGCAAATCCGCAGGCGGTTGCTGGCCGAGAAATGTGAGCACGGCTGTCAAGGCCGTCTGCGGACGACCGTCATCGATCGGCTTGGCGCGCGTCTGTTTCGACAGCTTCTCTCCCGCCGCGTTGACCGCGGCCGGCAGATGCAGGTAAGCCGGCTGCCCCAGGCCGAGATGCCGCTGCAGGCAAATCTGTCGCGGCGTCGAGTCGATCAGGTCGGCGCCGCGCACGACGTGGCTGATGCCTTGTTCGGCGTCATCCGCCACAACAGCCAACTGGTAGGCAAAGTAGCCATCGGCGCGCAGCACGATGAAGTCTCCGACTTCTGCGGCCAGATCCTGGCAGAGCCGCCCTTGCAGCGCATCCTCGAAACAAACCTCACCGGGCTCGACCTTGAGCCGCCAGGCGCGCGCTTCGCGCCCCTGCGGCAGGCCGTTGCGGCAAGTCCCCGGATAGCGCGGCACTCCGTCCGAACCAAGAGCGGAGTCTGCAACTTCCCTCCGTGTGCAGGCGCATGCAAACACCGCGCCGGCGATACGCAGCCGCTCGAAAGCTGCCAGGTACAGCGACTTGCGGCGGCTTTGATGGACAACCTCCCCATCCCAGGCAAAGCCCAGGCGTTCCAGCGTGCGCAGGATCGCGTCGGCTGCGCCGGGCACCGACCGCGGTTCATCCACGTCCTCCATGCGCAGCAGCCATTCCCCGCCCGAGGCACGCGCATCGAGATAACTGCCGACTGCAGCGACGAGAGAACCAAAGTGCAGCGGACCGCTCGGCGAAGGCGCAAAACGCCCTCGGTAGCGTTGCATGGCCTGATCGATCTTCGGCATGGCGGGATAATAGCGCAGGGTACCGGCCATCGGCCGAAACCCGCCGCTGGCGTGAAGTGTGACGCTTTTCACGGCTATTCATGACATTTGCGAATAGGCTCGCGGCTCCACAGTTTGACAGCAGGGGGAGAGCGTGTCTGAGCCGTACCGGCTTGAAAACTGGCAATCCGGGGTAGGCCTGGCGTGCCGCGCGGAACGCGTGCGCCTGCTGTTTACGCTCTCGCGCATCTCGGCCGCCGCCACCCTCGCCATCACGCTGCTGGTCGTAGCATGGATGTGGTCTGCCGTCGCACACGGCACGCTCCTCGTCTGGCTGTCGCTGATGCTTTGCAATGTCGGCGCGCTGATCTGGCTGCAGCGGCGCTATTTCGCACGGCGGCCGCGTATCGAGGACACGCTGCGCTGGGAGCGCTGGTTCTCGGTGAAGACGGCATTCGGCGGGTTTCTCTGGGGCATGGCCCTCTGGCTGTTCGCCCCGCAGGGCGGCGAGTTCGCGCGTCTTTTCGTCGCTCTCACGCTGTGCACGGCCTGCCTGGGCGCCACCGCCGTGCTCGCTCCCTCACGCGCGGCCTATTACGCCTTCATGGTACCCATGGTGTTTTCGGCGGCCATCTTCATGCTGTTCGGCCACCCGGACGGCATCGCGGCAGCCGGCTGGGCCGTGCTGATCTACATCGCCGTCCTCGCCGGAGTGCATGATGCCCTGCACCGGAATCTGCTCGCCACCTTCCGCGGACGCTACGAAAGCGAGGCCCTGGCGGCCGAACACAAGGTCATCTTCGATTCCGCGGCGGAAGCCATCGGCCTGATCAGGCCGAATTACCTGGCGAAGTGCAACCGGCAGTGGTGTGCCCTGTTCGGCTACGGCCTCGACGAAGCCATCGGCAAGCCGGCCTGGGCTTGGTGGCCGGGCTACGAAGACTGGAGCCGCTTCGCCTGCGACTGCATGGCGCCCATCAGCGCGGGCAAACCCTACAGCGCCGTCGTGCAATTGCGCCGCAAAAACGGCGAACTGTTCTGGGCGGAAATCAGCGGCATGGCAGTCGACCCGGACAATCTCGACCTGGGTGTGGTGTGGATGGGCACGGACATCAGCGAACGTCGGCGCACCGAGGCGGAATTGAAGGCCAGCGAGCAGCGCTTCCGCGATCTGGTTTCGCTCTCCACCGACTGGTACTGGGAGCAGGACGCCCAGCTCCGCTTTACCCGTTTCAGCGGGCCGGCCCTGGAAAGGATCGGCATCGACCTCAGCGCGATTCTGGGAAAGCCGCGCTGGGAAGTAGGTCAGTTCGACGGTATCACGCCCGAACAATGGCAGGCCCACCAGGAAGCCCTGGCGGCGCATCTGCCCTTCCGCGATTTCACATACAAAATCCGGCCGCCGTCGGGCGAGAAGCGCTGGTTTTCCATCAGCGGCAACCCGGCCTTCGACGAGAACGGCGACTTTGCCGGCTACCACGGCGTCGGCACGGACATCACCGAGCGCGTGTACGCCGCCGAGCAATTCCGCCATCTTGCCCATCACGACACGCTGACCGACCTGCCCAACCGGCGCCTGCTCGGCGATCGCACTGAGCAGGCCCTGGCGCTCGCAAGGCGCAGCGGCCACCTCGTCGCGCTGCTGCTGCTCGATCTCGACGACTTCAAGATCATCAACGACACCGACGGCCATTCGGCGGGCGACACCGTGCTTGTCACCATCGCCCAGCGTCTGCGCGGCCTCGTGCGCGAAATCGATACCGTCGCCCGCCTCGGCGGCGACGAATTTGTCATCCTGCTTCAGGAAATGGGGCACCCGAGAGACGCCACGCGGGTGGCCGAGAAGATTATCGAGGCGGTGCGAGGGCCGGTCGAGGTCGGCGGACGTCAATACCTGCTGGGTGTCTCGATCGGCATCGCACATTTTCCCGAGCACGCCCCCAACATGGAAGGCCTGATGCAGAAAGCGGATATCGCCATGTACCGCGCCAAGCAGGCGGGCGGCGGCGCTTATCGCTTCGCCGATGGCGCCAGCCCGGCCATGGAGACCTCAGCGACCGCGCATCCGTCCGGGCAATACGCCGACAACAAGCCTACACATTGAAGCGGAAGTGCATGACGTCACCGTCGTGCACGACGTAGTCCTTGCCTTCCAGGCGCATCTTGCCGGCCTCCTTCGCGCCCTGCTCGCCCTTGCAGGCGATGAAGTCGGCAAACCCGGTCACTTCGGCGCGAATGAAGCCGTGCTCGAAATCGGTATGGATGACGCCGGCCGCCTGCGGCGCGGTGTCGCCGGCATGGATGGTCCAGGCACGCACTTCCTTCACGCCGGCGGTGAAGTAGGTCTGCAGGCCAAGTAATTGGTAGCCGGCGCGGATGAGGCGGTTGAGTCCCGGCTCCTCCAGTCCCATGTCCGCCAGGAACACCGCCTTGTCCTCGTCCGGCAGATCGGCGATCTCCGCCTCCATGGCTGCGCAAAAGGCCACCACGGGCGCCTTTTCCTTGGCTGCGTGGGCTTCCACGGCGGCCAGAAGGGGATTGTTCGTGAACCCCTTCTCGCCTACGTTGGCGGCATAAAGGGTCGGCTTCGCCGTGATCAGACAGAAGGATTTGAGGTTGGTCCGCTCCTCCTTCGACAGATCGAGCGCGCGCACCGGCTTCGCCAGATTCAGTTGCGCTGCGCACTTGTCGAGCACCGCCACCAGCAGCTTGGCCTCCTTGTCGCCGGCCTGTGCCGGCTTGCGGTAGCGCGTCAGCGCCTTTTCCACCGTCGCCAGGTCGGCCAGGGCCAGTTCGGTTTCGATGGTTTCGATGTCGTACAACGGCCTGACTTCCCCGGCCACGTGCACAATGTTTTCATTGTGGAAGCAGCGCACGACGTGAACGATGGCGTCGGTTTCGCGGATGTTGGCGAGAAACTGGTTGCCCAGGCCCTCGCCCTTCGAGGCGCCCGCCACCAGGCCGGCAATATCCACGAACTCGACAATGGCGTTCTGCACGCGCTGTGGCTTGACTATGGCGGCCAACTGGGCGAGGCGCGGGTCCGGAACCTCGACGATGCCGACGTTGGGTTCGATGGTGCAGAAGGGATAGTTCTCCGCCGCGATGCCGGACTTGGTGAGCGCGTTGAAGAGAGTCGACTTGCCAACGTTGGGCAGGCCGACGATGCCGCACTTGAGGCTCATGATGTTCCTTTGTCCGTAGCCGGGGCTGCCGGCCGGGTGTTGATCTTCTGCATGG
>JADFDL010000098.1 GCA_018262875.1 Rhodocyclaceae bacterium
GTATATGGCGCTGGGCGTGCCCATGCTGGAAGTCTGGGGCATGACGGAATCCGGCGGCGGCGCCACCTGCACGCCGGCCTCGCACATCAAGCCGGGCATGATCGGCACGGCCAATGCGTACTGCGAAGTGGCGGTCGCCGGGAATGGCGAGCTGCTGATCCGCGGCGACAACGTCTTCATGGGCTACCTCAACCAGCCGGAAAAGACCGCCGAGGCCATCGACGCCGAGGGCTGGCTGCACACCGGCGACGTCGGCTACCGGGACGCCGACGGCTTCTTCAAGATATCCGACCGGCTCAAGGACATCATCATCACGGCCGGCGGCAAGAACATTACGCCGTCCGAGATCGAGAACCAGCTGAAGTTCTCGCCCTACATCACCGACGCCGTGGTGATCGGCGACAAGCGGCCCTTCCTGGTCTGCCTGATCATGATCGACCAGGAGAACGTCGAGAAATTCGCCCAGGACCACGACATTCCCTTCTCCAACTACGCCAGCCTGTGCCGCGCCCCGGAAATCCTCAGGCTCATCGAAGGCGAGCTGGCGCGGGTGAACAAGGAGTTCGCGCGCGTCGAGCAGGTCAAGAAGTTCCGCCTGATAGAACAGAAGCTTGGCGCCGAGGACGAGGAACTTACGCCGACCATGAAGCTCAAACGGAAATTCGTGAACCAAAAGTATGCAGAACTTATAGAATCGATGTATCGCCAGTAGGCGACAAAACAGAGGAGAGGAGACGTGATCATGAAGAAACTCGTCAGCAAGGCAGCCATCCTGGCCGCCGTCACCACCCTGGCCTGGTCTGCCCAGGCCCAGCAGCAGGGCGTCACCAAGGACCAGATTGTCCTGGGTTCCATCCAGGACTTGTCCGGCCCGCTCGCCGGCTTCAGCAAGCCGGCCAAGAACGGCATGCAGATGCGCGTCGACGAAATCAATGCGGCCGGCGGTGTCAACGGCCGCATGATCAAGCTGGTCGTCGAGGACAGCGGCTACGACCCGAAGAAGGGCCTGCTCGCCGCGCAGAAGATGGTGCAGCAGGACAAGATCTTCGCCATGGCCGGCACCATCGGCACGGCGGTAACGATGGCCACCATGCCGATCCTCTTCGAGAAGAACATTCCTCACGTCTTCCCGCTGACCGGGGCGCGCGAGATGTACGAGCCGCTGCACAAGCTGAAGTTCTCTTTCGCCGCGCCCTACTACGACCAGATACGCAGCGGCGTGAAATGGATGGCCAAGGAGCGCGGTTCGAAGAAGTTCTGCATCATCTACCAGGACGACGAGTACGGCCTCGAAGTGCTGCGCGGCGCCGAAGACGGCTTGAAGGACATCGGCCAGACCCTGGCCGAGAAAACCTCTTTCAAGCGCGCCGCCACCGACTTCTCCGCCCAGGTGGCGAAGATGAAGGGCGCCGGCTGCGACACGGTGGTGATGGGCACCATCATCCGCGAGGCCATCGGCACCATCGGCACTGCCCGCAAGATGGGCTGGAACCCGCAGTTCCTCGGCTGCTCGGCCTCCTACACCGATCTCATTCACAAGCTCGGCGGCCCGGCCATGAACGGCTTCTACGCCCTGCACCAGGTCGGCGTGCCCTATGCGGACGACGCCTCGAAGAACGTGCGCGACTGGGCGGCCGCCTACAAGGCGCAGTTCAAGGAGGATCCGAGCCTGTTCTCCGCCTACGGCTACGTCATCGCCGACCTGTTCTACCAGACCGCCAAGCGCGCCGGGCCGAACCTGACCACCGAAACCTTCGTCAAGGCGCTGGAGGGCGGCGCTTTTCCGCGCGATATGTTCGGCAGCCCGGAGTACAAGTTCACCGCGACGCAGCATCTGGGCAACCAGAAGTCGCGCGTGAGCCAGATCCAGAACGGCAAGTGGCTTGCCATCACCGACTATCTGGAAAACTGAGTCCCGCCGCCTGACCGGAAAGGGCGCTTCGGCGCCCTTTTTTTACTGCTTGATAAAAAACGAATGTTCGTGCTGAAAAGACGCCATGGGAAAAGGCGAAGAAACCCGGCAGCCGATTCCCGGCGAGGCGCTGGCGCCGTGCAGCCGGATCGCTGGAACGACTTCGAAGTGGCGGCGATCGCGCCGCGCCTGACACCGCCGATGACTGGAAAGTCAGTCGCCGCGGCACGGCGATGCCAGGAACCCGGTCGGCAACGCCAGGTCGAATCGGAGAAAGCGCCTTTTCCGGATTACCGGAAAGCGAAAGCGTACCGAAGCGAGGAGGGCGATTGCCGATGACCCGCAGAGAACACGACAGCATGGGCAGCATCGAGGTGCCGGACGAGCGGCGCTGGGGGGCGCAAACCCAGCGCGCGCTGGAACACTTCCGCATCTCGACGGAACGCATCCCCGAAGAACTGATCCGCGCGCTGGCCGAGGTGAAGCGGGCCTGCGCCCGGGTGAACGCCGACCTCGGCCGCCTGCCGCCCGAGGTCGGCGAGGCCCTCGTGGCGGCCGCGGACGAAGTGCTGGCCGGCCGCCATGGGCAGGAATTTCCCCTCTCCGTCTGGCAGACCGGTTCGGGCACGCAGACCAATATGAACATGAACGAGGTGCTCGCCAGCCTGGCGGCGGCGCGCCTCGGCGACGAGGCAGGCGAAGGGCAGCGGCGCGTCCATCCCAACGACACGGTCAACCTCGGACAGTCTTCCAACGATGTCATCCCGACCGCCATGCACGTCGCCGCGGTGCTGGGCATCGGCCAGAACGTGCTGCCCTCCCTGCATCGCCTGCGCGGCGCCCTGGCGGAGAAGGCCGATGCGTTCGCCAACATCGTCAAGACCGGGCGCACGCATCTTCAGGACGCCGTGCCGCTTACGCTCGGCCAGGAATTCTCCGGCTACGTGGCGCAACTCGACCATGCCGGGGATGCCATTGAAGCGGGCCTGCCCGCTCTGATGCAACTGGCCATCGGCGGCACCGCGGTGGGCACCGGCCTCAACACCCCACCCGAATTCGGCCGTCGCGTCGCGGCGGAACTCTCCGCCCGCCTCGGCCCGCGTTTCGTGAGCGCCGGCAACAAGTTCGCCGCCATCGCCGCGCACGATGCCATGGTGGCATCACACGGCGCCTTGAAGACCCTGGCAACGGCGCTGATGAAAATCGCCAACGACATCCGCTGGCTCGCCTCCGGCCCGCGCTGCGGCCTGGGCGAACTCGCCCTCCCCGAAAACGAGCCGGGCAGTTCGATCATGCCCGGCAAAGTCAATCCGACCCAAAGCGAAGCCCTCTACATGGCCTGCTGCCAGGTGTTCGGCAACGACGTCGCCATCGCGATCGGCGGCGCCTCGGGCAATTTCGAACTCAATGCCTGCAAGCCGCTCATCGCCCACAACTTCCTGCAAAGCGTGCGCTTGCTGGCGGACGCCATGGCCAGCTTCGCGACCCACTGCGTGACCGGCATCGAACCGCGGTGCGAGCGCATCGCCGCGGCGCTGGCGGACAGCCTCATGCTGGTGACCGCGCTGGCCCCGCACATCGGCTACGAGCGGGCGGCCGAGATCGCCCAGTTGGCGCATCGCCGGGACTGCTCGCTGAAGGAGGCCGCTCTGGCGTTGGGTTATGCCGGCGCGGACGACCTCGATCGCTGGCTGCGGCCGGAGCGCATGCTGGGCAGCGGCGAGTAAGCGACTGCACGGATCCGGTCGAGACTTCCGGCTGGCGAAGACCATCGATTCCCTGAACGAAACGCTGCGCAAAAAACCCGGTTTCAGGAACGATCGGGCAGCGTGAAGAAAAAAGTCGCGCCCTCGCCCTTGGCGGCCTCTGCCCACACCCGGCCGCCATGGCGCGCAACCGTCCGCGCGACGGAGGCCAGTCCGACGCCCGTTCCGGCGAACTCGTCCGTGCCGTGCAGTCGCTGGAAGGGCGCGAACAGCTTGGCGGCATGCGCCATGTCGAAGCCATCCCCGTTGTCGCGAACGAAGTAGACCGTTTCCTCTTCGATCCGCGTTGCGCCGAACGCGATCCGCGCCTGCGCCTTGCGGGAAGAGTATTTCCAGGCATTGCCGAGCAGATTTTCCAGCAGCGCGCGAAGCAGGAGCGGGTCGCCGACGGCGCGCAACTGGCGCTCGATGGCGAACTCCGCGGCCCGCTGCGGCTGCTCCTCTTGCAGGGCGAGGGCGACTTCCCTCGCCATCCCGCCCAGGTTCACCGGAACGCGTTCCATGGGCGACTGCGATATGCGCGAGAGCTTCAGCAGATTGTCGATCAGGCGGTCGAGCCGCTGGCTGGCCGCGCGAATGCGCTGAAGATGGTGGCGGCCGTCCTCGTCGAGCCGGTCGCCGTAATCCTCGATGAGTATCCTGCTGAAGCCGTCGAGACCGCGCAGCGGCGCACGCAGATCGTGCGCAACGGAGTAGGAGAAGGATTCCAGTTCGGCCACGGCGGCCTGCAGGTCGGCGGTGCGCTCCTCGACGCGCCGTTCCAGCGTGGCATTGAGCTCGCGAATCTCGCGTTCGCGCAGGTAGCGCTCGGTGACATCCCAGATGACGCCGACGACGCGGCAGACACCATCCGTTTCGCCGCAGTGCGGCCTCGCGCGCGCCACCAGGTGACGGTCCGCGCCATCCGGCAATACCACCCGGAATTCGGCGCGAAACGCCAATTGCCGGCGCGTCGGGCGCATGAAGGCATCCATGACGCGGGGCCGTTCGTAGATCGGGATGCGGTCCAGCAGCGCTTCGAACGTGGGCGGCGGATTGTTCTGCGATCCGGCAATCAGTTCGCAGGCGCGTTCGTCGCATTCCAGCCGGCCGCTGCCCGGCTCCCAGCGCCACGTGCCGACGCCGCCGGCGTCGAGCGCGAGATCGAGCCGTTCGCGCATTTCGCGCACCGCGCGCTCCTGCGCCAGCCGTTCGCTCAGATCGGAGAAGACGCCGATGTAGTTCGTGATGTCGCCCTCGGCGTTGCGCACGGCGCTGATCGACAGCAGTTCCGGATACAGTTCGCCCGACTTGCGCCGGTTGATGATCTCGCCCCGCCAGCGGCCGGCGGCCTTCAGGGTGCGCCACATCTCCTCGTAGAAATCGCGCTCCTGGGCGCCGGACTGGAGGACGCGGGGATTGCGGCCGATCACTTCCTCCGCGGCGTAACCCGTAATGCGCGTGAAGCCGGAATTGACCGCGAGAATGGTCCCGCCGGCGTCGGTGAAGATGACACCTTCAGCCAGGTTTTCGAAGACCAGAAGGGCTATTTGCTGCTGGGGCGAAATGCCATTCCGGCTGGAGGTTTCGCTGCTCAATTGAATGCAGTACCGCAGAGGGTTCCGCTTCGATTGTAGTCTCCGCTGGTCCCGATAAAAACCCTGTCGGCGTTGACGCTTCTTGCGCGGGCGCCACCTTCATCGGCGCGGCAGCGTGAGGATCGCCGCCGTGCCGCCGCTTTCCCCCGGCGCAAGCGTCACCTCGCCGCCGTGGGCGCGGGCGACGGCGCGGGCGATGGCCAGGCCGAGGCCGGTACCGCCGGTGTGGCGCGCACGCGAGGCCTCCAGGCGCACGTAGGGTTCGAAGACGCGTTCGCGTTCCGCGGCCGGAATGCCGGGGCCGCAGTCCGCGATGCGGATCTCCACCGACGCGGCGCCGTCGGCGATCGTCACCTCGATCTCGCCGCCGCCGTAGCGGCGCGCATTGTCGATGAGATTCGCCAGGCAGCGGCGCAGCGCCTGCGGCTTGGCCGTGACCGGCATCGCCGTGCCGTGGAGACTGACTTTTGCGCCGGCCGCTTCGGCATCCTCGGCAAGGCCCTCGACCAGCGCATTCAGGTTGAGCTTCACCGCCTGCTCGGTGTCGCTGCCGGCGCGCAGATAGTCGAGCGTGCCGCCTACCATGACATCCATCTCTTCGATGTCGCGCTGCATGGCTGAACGCGACTCTCCCTCGGGCAGTTGTTCCAGGCGCAGGCGCAGCCGCGTCAGCGGCAGGCGCAGGTCGTGCGAGACGCCGGCCAACGCCTGGGCGCGCGTCTCCAGATACGATTTCAGCGAACGCTGCATGGCGTTGAAGGAGCGCGCCGCCCGCTGCACCTCCTGCGGGCCCTTCTCCTCCAGCGGCTGCTGGTCGAGGTTGCGCGCCAGTCCGTCGGCGGCATCGGCCAGCGACGCCAGCGGGCGCGTCAGGCGGCGCACTGCCCAGCCGGAGAGCAGCGCCACCACCACCGCCAGCAAGGCCAGCAGGCCGAGCAGGCGCAGCGGCCAGTCCGACGGCGGCTGCGGCAGCGCATGGCGGAAGGTCACCACCGTGCCGTCGCCGAGCCGCGCCTGCGTCACCGCCAGCAGCACCAGCGGGCCGTCGTGGCGCGCGTGCCCGTCGGGCCGCGCCATCCGTTCCATTTCGTGGCCGGGACGCCTGTCCTGCCGCGGCACATGGCGAATCGACAGCACCTGCAACTGCAACGGCCGTTCCAGTTCGC
>JADFDL010000009.1 GCA_018262875.1 Rhodocyclaceae bacterium
CAACACGCGATTCTAGCAGAAGAGTCCGGCGCCTCTGGTGACTCGGAATACGTCTGGATCATCGACCCGCTCGACGGTACCACCAACTTCATCCACGGCGTGCCGCAGTACGCCATCTCGATCGCGCTGGCGCACAAGGGCATTCTCACTCACGCCGTGGTCTATGACCCGACCCGCAACGAGCTCTTCACCGCCGTCAAGGGCGGCGGCGCCTACCTCAACGACCGGCGCATCCGCGTCTCCAGGCGCGTCAAGCTCAACGAGGTCCTCCTCGGCACCGGCTTCCCCTTCCGCTACTTCGAGCACGTCGACGCCTACCTCGGCATCTTCCGCGACATGATGCACAAGACCGCCGGCGTGCGCCGCCCCGGCGCGGCGGCGCTCGACCTCGCCTGGGTGGCGGCGGGCCGCTTCGATGGCTTCTGGGAACTCGGCCTCTCGCCCTGGGACATGGCGGCCGGCGCGCTGCTCATCACCGAGGCCGGCGGCCTCGTCGGCGACCTCAGCGGAGAATCCGACTACATGAACACCGGCAACATCGTCGGCGGCAACCCGAAGGTCTTCGTGCAGCTCCTGCAGATCATCGCGCCGCACCTCAACGCCAAGCTGAAGGCCTGAAATCCCGTCACTCCCGCGCAAGCGGGAATCCGGGGTTTGGTATAGTCCGGCCCACGCAGATTCGATGAACCGCCATGCCTGCACTTACTGATTTTCCGAAGCTCGCCGCTTTCTTGGTAGCCCTGTTGTTCGCCCTGGCATCGCACGCCCAACCGGCCGGGCGCAAAGGCATGGGCGGCGGGCGTGCCGATGCAACGCAGGAAAAGCGCCCCGGCGAAGAATCCGCCGCGCTTTCCCGCGACACCGTCGAGCGGCGCGACCACGCAATCAACACCAGCGGCCTGGAAGCGGCCTTTCCCGAAGGCCATGCCTGCCAGCCCATCGCCTGCACCTTCGCCTCTCCGACCCGCTACGACGGCAGCCGCCGGCCCAACGACCGCAACGGCGGATTGCACGGCGGCATCGACCTCAGCCTGGGCGAAGGCACGCCGCTGCTGGCCGTCGCGGACGGCGAAGTCATCGCGCTCGGCGAAGGCGGACGCATGGAAGGCAACTTTCTCTGGCTGCGGCATTCGCCGGAGGACACCGGCCTGCCCTACTGGGTATTCAACAAATACCAGCATCTTTCTGCGCTGCCCACGCTGAAGGTTGGCGACCGCGTCAAAGTCGGCCAGGTCATCGGCCCCTCGGGCGCGACCGGCACGGTCGGCGGATACTATGGCGCCGCGGGTTATCCGCACCTGCACCTATCCACCTTCTTCGGCCCCAGCGGCGAATACGAGGTCAAAGGCATGTTCGCCTCGATGGTGAGCGGCAAGGACGCCCTCCTGGATGACTCCCTGATCCTCTACCTGCGGGACTTCCGCAACTTGTCCGACGTACGCAAGCTGCCCGAAGCGCGTCGGAGCGTCTGTCCCGCCATCGTCAGCGAAGACGGCAGCATCGTCCCGCTGGGCAGCAAGACCGTCTGGCCGGTGGCCTGCAAGCGCAAGTAGCTCGCCGTGCCCGATCCGGAAGGCCCCGTTCTCGCATGGACCCGCTGACCCATGGCCTGCTCGGCGCCGTCGCCGCCAGGGCCGTGCTCGGCCCGCAGTTCGGCCGACCGCTCGGCCACGCTGGCTGGATGATCGGCGCCGCCGCCGGCATGCTGCCGGACGTGGACTTCTTCATCCGCAGCGAGGCCGACCCGCTGCTCAACATCGAGTACCACCGCCAGTTCACGCATTCCCTCGTCGCCATCCCCGTCGGCGGCGCCCTCGCCGCCCTGCCCTGGCTGACTTTCCGGAAATTCCGCATCGAATGGCGCGCCGTGCTGGCGGCGGGCCTCCTCGGCTACGCCACCCACGGCGTGCTGGATGCCTGCACCACCTACGGCACGCACCTCGCCTGGCCCTTCTCGCCCGCGCGCGCATCATGGAACCTGATGACCACCATCGGGCCGCTGTTCACGCTGTTCCTGCTGCTCGGCCTCGCCTTCGCCGCGCTGCGCCGCACGCGCGCGCCGGCCATCGCCGCGCTGGCGCTGTGCCTCGCCTACGTCGGCGCGGCGGGCTGGCAGCGCGGGAAGGCAGAAGCGGCGCTCGACCGCATCGCCCAGGCGCGCGGCCACGCCGTCGACCGCGCCGAAATCTTCCCCACCGTCGGCAACCCCCTCGTCTGGCGCACGCTCTACCGCAGCGGCGACACCCTGCACGCCGACCGCGTGCGCGTGCCGCTCTCCGGCAACGCGCAATGGAAGCAAGGCCCGCGCATGGCGCACATGGATGAGCGCGACCTCACGCCGGCCGAACGCGCCGACCCGCGCGTGCGCCGCGACTTCCACCGCTTCAGTTATTTTTCCGCCGGCTGGGTGACGCGCGCCCCGCGCGACGCCAGCGTCGTCGCCGACGCCCGCTACTCGCTCGCCACCGACGACTTCGAGCCGATCTGGGGCGTGCGCTTCAAGCCCGCCCAGCCCGTCCCCACCGAATGGGTCGCCCGCGACCGCGAACGCAAGATTCCCCTCGATGAGCTTTGGCAGGAAATCAGTGGCCGCGCCGAAGGTTTTCGCCCGCTGCCGCCGTAAGAAATGAAACACCACGCGATAGAGATATCGAGCACGCTGGCCGTTGAGCCCGATGCCTTCTGGGCGCAGGCGACGCTGTCGGGCGTCAATCGCGAACTGGCGCCCTGGGTGCAGATGACGGCATCGCCGTCCTGGCACGAACGTCCCTTGCTCGACTGGCCCGTGGGCCGCGATCTGTTCAAGAGCCGGATTCTGCTCTTCGGCCTGCTGCCTGTCGATCTGCATTGCTTCCGCATGGAAAAATGCACGCCGGGCGTCGGCTTCGAGGAGCGGTCGCGCTCGGCAATGAACCGGCACTGGAACCACGATCGGCGTACTGCGCCTATACCCGGCGGCTGCATCCTGACCGACAGGATCGAATATAAGTCGCGCTTTCCGCTGATCGGCCGGCTCCTGCTTCCGGTCTACGCTTTCATCTTCGCCGGTCGCCATCGGCAGCTTCGTCGCACCCACGGCCGCGCTGCGGCGCCATCCGGCCCATCGCCATGAGACGAATTTCACCGATAGCGATTCTGGCCGGCATGGCGACGGGATGCGTCGCCGGGTTCGCCATCCTCCTCGCCCCGAGGTTCGCCCGCGAAAGCAGCGAAGACGTCCAGATCGCTTTCAACCTCCTGATCAACCTGACCCCTGTAGCGACTGCATTTGCCTGCGCCTGCCTGATCGAGCGGAACAAGGTGGCCAACGGCGTCGTTGCCGGGCTGCTGAGCGTTCTTCCGACGCTTGCAGTCTTTGGGCTTATGGGCGGACTGGTCATCTGGGCCGTCTGGCTGATCCTGCTCCCGCTCATCCTCTCGCTTGTCCAGGTTGCCGTCTTTTCATGGCTCGCGGCGCTGGCCGGCAGCTGGATTGGCACGAAATGGCGCGATCGTCTTCTTCCGCCGTCTCCCGGGAACTGACTTTTACTGCTTGACGATCACGCTACACGGCGATGAGTTTCGCATCGCCGCAGGCATCGGCCTCCAGCATCGGCATATCGCCGGCGTGGTGCGGTCCACGTTGCGGACGGCCGCGTGGCCGGCCGCCCGTGCCGACAATCACGCAAACATGTCCTCGTACATGTTCTTCGCCCAGGCGAAGTCTTCCGCCACCAATTCAGGGCGGCGCTCATGGTCGTCGATCTGGGTCTGGATGATGACGCCCTTCTCGTCGACCTTGTAGTCGAACTGCACCGAGATGTCGAGCTGCGGATCGGTGGCGACCATCATGAAGCAGAGGTTGTCCGGCAGCGCGTACTTCGGCTCGCGTCCGGCGGCGCGCTCGGCGATGTAGCGGGCGACGATGCGGGCGTGGCGGTTGGCGACGTGTCCCGCCTTCGGGTAGAAGGCGAACTGCGGCGAGACGAAGCCGACGGCGTCGCCGATGACGTAGACGTCCTTGTCCTCCTTCGCGGTGAGGAACAACGGATCGACCGCCGCCCAGCCGGCCGGCTTGCCTTCCGGTGTCCTGCCGATGACGCCGGCCTTCCAGGCGAGGTCGCCGGCCTGGTGCGGCGCCATCAGGATGGCGTGCTCGAAGGTGAAGTCGCCGGCGGCGGTCTTGATGCGCCTGGCGAAGGGATCGACTTCCTTGACGTGGGCATTCGGCACGTAGGTGATGATGTCCTTGTAGAGCTCCTCGAAGGCCTGCTTGAAGCCGTAGCCGATGGGACGGATGGCGTCCTTGTGGTCGAGGATGACGATGCGGCCCTTGACCTTGTGCTTCTTGAAGTGCGATGCGATCAGGCAGGCGCGCTCGTAGGGCGACGGTGGACAGCGCTGCGGCGGCGGCGGCAGGGTCATGACGAGATCGCCGCCCTTGAAGTCGTGAATCGCCTGCTTGAGGCGGAAATGTTCGGCGCTCGGCATGTAGGCGGCCGGAAAACGCGCTCGCGTCGCTTCGGCCAGTCGCCGATCGGAGCCGAACCACGCCTCGTAGTTGTAGCGGATGCCGGGCGCGAGGATCAGCCAGTCGTAGTCGAGCGCGCTGAGCGAGGTGACGACGCGCTTCTTGTCGCGCTCGATCTCGAGGATCTCGCACTGGATGAAGCGGTAGCCGTATTTCTCCGAGACCTTCAGGTAATCCTGCGTCAGGTAGTTGGTGTCGACGACATCGACCAGCCACTTGTTGCTCATCGGGCAGGAGAAGAACACCGGATTGCGCTCGATCAGCACCACTTCCAAATCCGGCGCCAGTTGGCGCAACTGCTTGGCCGCCGTGAGGCCGCCCCAGCCGCCACCGCAGATGACGACGCGGCGGGCCCTGCCCTTCGGCAACAGCGTCGCCGTGCTGCCGCCGATCAGGAAGGGCAGCGATGAGGATTGAGCCTGCGCCGGCAAAGCCGTTGCAAGCGCAATGCCGCCGGCGGCGGCGAGAAAACTTCGTCGTGAAACATCTTTCGAGTCTTGCATGGAGTATCTCCCGTTTGACAAATCCACCACGGAGCGGAAGCCGCCGCGGTTTACGATGCCCCCGAAGGGGCGTGGCTACGCGCCCAGTCCGCTCGGAGCGGAAAGCTGGACAGCGAATTCTATTTTCCCGTCTGGCGGCAGGCAGCGCAGGGCGTCGTCCGCCATGCGCGTCGAACCTTCCGCGGGTGATTGCCTCGCGGCCGAAGTCTGCATCAGGCCGTCAAGGCCGGCGGCCGCATCCAGAAGGAGAAGATGGTCATCGGCTCATATGGCTTCATCGCGCTTGTGATCGGCAGCGAGGGTAACACGATCGGTCTGCACTCGATGCCGCAGGTGGCGTCAAGGCTTACGACGAAGGACTGTTTGAATTTAGTGGGAACGCTGCCCGTACGGATTCCCGCTTCCGCTGGAATGACATCCTTTCCAGCCCCCGGTCAGGACACCCCAGTCAAGGCATGTGCAGCCCTGAAACTCCGATGTGGGAGCGGCGTCCACGCCAATCAGGCTACCGCTTGACGATCACCCCGCAGGCCGTGCGCGCGCCGGAATTGCCGGTGGGCTGGGTCTTGAAGTCGTCGGGCGCGGCGTGGACGATGACGCCCTTGCCGAGAATTCCTGAAGCGCCCTCGAAAGTCAGTCCCGGCAGCACGGCGACGAGCTTCGCATTGCCGTAGGAATCCGTCTCCAGCATCGGCATGTCGCCAGCGTGGTGCGGCCCCTTGTGCGGGTGGCCGTGCGGATGGCCGCCGGGGTTGAAGTGGCCGCCGGCGCTGGTGCCGTCGGGCGCACTGCAGTCGCCCTTCTCGTGGATATGGAAGCCGTGCGCGCCGGGCGTGAGGCCGGCGACGTGGGCCGTGACCTCGATGTCGTGGCCCCTCTGCCTGAAGACAACGGTGCCGGTGGTGGTGTGGCCCTTGGTCGGGGCCAGCGTGGCCTCGACGGACGGGCCGCGGCCATGGCCGGCACAGGCGGACAGCAAGACGGCGGCGGCAGCGATCAGGGTGGTTTTCATTTTGTGTCGCCTCTGTTGGGAGGAGCAGAATTATTTTTTCCTGGCAGGGGCCGCGGCTGCCGTTGGCGCGGCGGCCGACGGCGACGATCCGGGATCCTCGCAGGCCGGCGATGCGGCGGCCTTCTTGCCGTGCTCCTTCATGTAGCGCTCGACGGTGCGGTTCTGCGATTTGCACAGTTGGTAGGCTGCCACTTTGTTGCCGTGTGCCGCCTTCTCGCCGGCTTCCGCCGCCTTCGCCTTGGCTTCGTCGTTCGGCGGTGGCAGCTTGGCCTGGGCCGCACCGAAGGCCAGTGCCGCCGTCATGGCGAGGATGAGCTTCAGCTTCATGTTCATGATTCCTCCCTTGGTCAGGAATGCGCGGCGGCCGTGCTGCCCTGCCCCGCCTTCGTTGGTTCGGCCGGCTGCTGCCTGGCTTGGTTGTACCAGAGCTCGTGGTGCTCCTTCGCCCAGGTTTCGTCAACCTGGCCGGTGCGCATCGCGGCGTAGGCGCCTTCCATGCCGATGGTGCCGATATAGATGTGGCCCAGCATCAGGCAGACGAACAGCAGGGCGCCGACAGCGTGGATGATGTTGACCGTCTGCAGGGTGTCGCGCGTCTGGCCGAAATTGGGGAAGTCCATGATGAGGCCGCTGATGCTGACGGCCAGCCCGAGGAAAACGACGCCGAACCAGAACATGAACTTCTCGCCGAAATTGAAGCGCCAGGACGGGACGTGCTCGCCGTCGAGCAGGCCGCCGGCCTTGGCGATCCAGTTTGCATCCTCGGCCTTCCAGAAGTTGTCTTTCACGAAGAGGAAGAACGAGACGATGATGGACAGCAAAAACAGCGGTCCGATGAAGTTGTGCAGGTTCTTGCCGATCGCCGCGAGCCAGCTGAACAGCGTGTAGCCGATCACCGGCAGCAGGACATGCTTGCCGAACAGCAGTACCAGTCCGGAGATGGCCAGGATGACGAAGCTGATTGCCATGCTCCAGTGCGCCACCCGCTCCACGCTGCTGAAGCGTTCGATGTGGCGCCCGGTCGGCGGAGCCGTCAACCGGATCATGCCACGCCGCAGATAGAACAGGCCGATGGCGACCACTACCGCGCACAGCGCGATACCGCCGTAGAGCGAGATCGGGCCGTTGCGCAGTTCGCGCCAGGTTTCGCCGCCGGACTGGATCAGGACGCCGCTTTCGGGTCCCCTAACGGTGGTAATGCCGGCCTGACCGGAACGCGCATCGCGCCAGAGTTGCGCCTGGTTGTGCGCTTCCTTGGCTTGCGCCTGCGCCGGTGCGTCCGCCGCGACGGCCGAAACGGCGCCGAGCAGTGCGGCGACCAGCAGGCCCTGCATAAATGCGAGGATGCTTTTCATGTCGCCTCCTAGTTGCCGGTGCGGCGCGACTCGTCCTGCGCCTGGTTGCGGGCGCGCAGCGCCCCCTCCCACTTGGCCTTGTCGCCGCCGAACGGGGCGTTGCTCCAGGGCTGGGCGTCTTCCTTGCCCTGGTATTTGCCCTGTTTGTAGATGACCGTCCTGTCTCGGTCGCCGCAACCGGCGAGGCCCGCCCCGAAAGCGGCAGCGGCAGCGATCAGCACGATGTGCGCATTCATGACTTGCCTCCTTCCTTGGCAGCTTCCCGCTTGCCATAGGCCGTGCCCCAGCCGATCAGGTCGGCGCCCTTGCCGCGTTTGAGCACGCGCTCGCGATAGATGTTGGAAATGGCCTCCGCGTCGCCGCCCAGCAGCGCCTTGGTCGCGCACATTTCCGCGCAGAGCGGCAGCTTGCCCTCGGCCAGGCGGTTGCGCCCGTACTTCTTGAACTCCTCGGCGGAGTGATCCTTTTCAGGCCCGCCGGCGCAAAAGGTGCACTTGTCCATCTTGCCGCGCATGCCGAAGGCGCCGCCCTGCGGGAATTGCGGTGCGCCAAACGGGCAGGCGTAGAAGCAGTAGCCGCAACCGATGCACAGATCCTTGTCGTGCAGCACCACGCCTTCGTCGGTCTGGTAGAAGCAGTCGACCGGGCAGACGGCCATGCAGGGCGCGTCGGTGCAGTGCATGCAGGCGACGGAGACGGAGCGCTCGCCGGGTACGCCGTCGTTGAGCGTGACGACACGACGGCGACTGATGCCCCACGGCACTTCGTGCTCGTTCTTGCAGGCAGTGACGCAGCCGTTGCATTCGATGCAGCGTTCGGCGTCGCAGAGAAATTTCATTCTGGCCATTTTCGTATCCTCCACTTACGCCCTGGCGACTTGGCAAATGGTCGTCTTGGTCTCCTGCATCATGGTCACCGAGTCGTAGCCGTAGGTCGTGGCGGTATTCACCGCCTCGCCGCGGACCACGGGGTGCGCCCCCTCCGGGTAGTAGTCGAGCAGGTCCTTGCCCTGCCAATGCCCGGAGAAATGGAACGGCATGAAGCAGGTGTCGGCGGCGACGCGCTCGGTGACCTGGGCGCGCACCTTGAGCTGGGCGCCGGTCGGCGTCTTCAACCAGACCCACTCGCCGTCACGGATGCCGCGATCGTTGGCCGCCTTCGGATTGATCTCGACGAAGGCTTCCTGCTGCAGTTCAGCCAGCCAGGGATTGGAGCGGGTTTCCTCGCCCCCTCCCTCGTACTCGACCAGGCGGCCGGAGGTGAGGATGAGCGGGAATTTCTCGGCGATCTTGTCCTCGATATTCTTCTGCTGCAGCGACTTGTAAAGGGTCGGCATCCGCCAGAAGGCCTTCTTGTCGTCGTGCGTCGGATACTTGGCGACGAGATCCGGCCGCGTGCTGTAGATCGGTTCGCGGTGCTGCGGCACCGGATCGGGGAAGTTCCACACCACGGCGCGCGCCTTGGCGTTGCCGAAAGGATGGCAGCCATGATTCTTCATGACGACGCGAATGATGCCGCCGGAGGTATCGGTCTTCCAGTTCTTGCCCTCTGCCTTGGCCTTCTCCTCTTCAGTCAACTCGTCCCACCAGCCGAGCTTCTTCAGCAGCACGTGATCGAACTCGGGGTAGCCGAACTGCAGGTCGGCGCCCTTGGAAGCCGAGCCGTCTTCGGCCAGCAGGTTGACGCCGTCCTTCTCGACGCCGAAGTTGGCGCGGAAGTTGCCGCCGCCGTCCATGACGTGCTTGGAAGTGTCGTAGAGATTGGGCGTGCCGGGGTGCTTCAGTTCCGGCGAGCCGAAGCACGGCCACGGCAGGCCGAAGTAGTCCCCGTCGCAGGGCCCGCCCTTGGCGCGCAGCGTCTTCACGTCGAAGGTGTTCATGTGCTTCATGTGCAGTTTCAGCCGCTCCGGCGACTGGCCGGTGTAGCCGATGGTCCACACGCCGCGGTTGATCTCGCGCAGGATGGACTCCGTCTCGGGCTCGGTGCCGCCCTTGCCCTGCACCATCTTGTAGTTTTTCACCAGCTCCTTGCCGAAGCCGAGCTTTTCCGCCAACTGGTACATGATCATCTGGTCGGTGCGCGACTCGAACAGCGGCTCGATCACCTTCTCCCGCCACTGCAGGGAGCGGTTCGAGGCCGTCGCCGAGCCGGAGGTCTCGAACTGGGTGCAGGCCGGCAGCAGGTACACGGCGCGGTTCGGGTTGAGGTCCTTCGCATCCGTCCCAGGCATCGCCGCCATGGCCGCCGTAGACGAAGGATAGGGATCGACCACCACCAGCAGGTCGAGCTTGTCCATCGCCTTCTTCATTTCGAGGCCACGCGACTGGGAGTTGGGCGCATGGCCCCAGTAGAAGACGGCCTTCAGGTTCGGATCCTGATCGATCAGATCGTTCTTCTCAAGCACGCCGTCGATCCAGCGCGAGACAGTGATGCCGGACTTGGTCATCATGCCTTCGCTGGCGAACTGTTTCTTCACCCACTCGAAGTCGACTCCCCATACACCGCACCAGTATTTCCAGGAGCCGATCGGGATGCCGTAATAGCCGGGCAGTGAATCCGGGTTGGGACCGATGTCGGTTGCCCCCTGCACATTGTCGTGGCCGCGATAGATGTTGGCGCCGCCGCCGGATTTGCCGACGTTGCCCAGCGCCAGTTGCAGGATGCAGGATGCGCGCACGAAGGCGTTGCCGATCGAGTGCTGCGTCTGGCCCATGCACCAGACGATGGTCGAGGGCCGGTTCATGGCCATCGTCTCGGCCGCCTTGAAGAGCTGCTCCTCGGTCACGCCGGAAACCTCGAACGCCTTGTCGGGCGTCCATTTCGCCAGCACGTCCTCGCGCACCTTCTCCATGCCGAAGACGCGGTCGTTGATGTATTTCTTGTCCTCCCAGCCGTTCTTGAAGATGTGGTAGAGGATGCCGAACAGCACGGCGATGTCCGAACCGGAGCGGAAGCGGATGTACTGGTCGGCCTTGGCCGCGGTGCGCGTGAAGCGCGGGTCGCAGACGATCATCTTCGCGCCCGATTCCTTGGCATGCAGCGTGTGCAGCATCGACACCGGATGGGCCTCGGCCGCATTCGAGCCAATGAACAGCATCGCCTTGCTGTTCTGCATGTCGTTGTAGGAGTTGGTCATGGCGCCGTAACCCCAGGTGTTCGCCACGCCGGCCACGGTGGTGGAATGGCAGATGCGGGCCTGGTGGTCGCAGTTGTTCGTGCCCCAGAATGAGACGAACTTGCGCATGAGGTAGGACTGCTCGTTGCTGTGCTTGGAGGAGCCGATGAAGTACACCGAATCCGGACCGTCCGACTTGCGCAGCTCGAGCATCTTCGCGGATATCTCGTTCAATGCGACGTCCCAACCGATCTTCTGGTACTTGCCGTTGACCAGCTTCATCGGGTACTTGAGGCGCATCTCGCCGTGGCCGTGCTCACGGATCGCCGCGCCCTTGGCACAATGCGCGCCGAGGTTGATGGGCGAGTCGAACACCGGCTCCTGGCCGATCCAGACGCCGTTCTGCACCTCGGCGTCGATGGCGCAACCGACGGAGCAATGGGTGCAAACCGTGCGCCTGATCTCGACGCCGCCTTCCGGCTTGGCGTCGGCCGCCTCGGCCTTGCCGATCATGGCGAAGGGCAGATGGGCGGCGATCGCCGAAACGGCGGCGCCTGCGCCCGCCGTCACGCCGGAGCGCTTGAGGAAGGTGCGGCGGTCCATGGTTTCCGGCTGCAAGCCGGAGAGGCTCCGGTTGAGACGGCCGGCGCGCGCCGCCTGTGCCGTACTGGATTTTCTGGTCAGTACCATTTGGTGACCTCCTCCGTTTTATATCCGCGTGGTTCGATAGTAGTTTTGCACGTGTGCGCTGAGGCGGTAGCCGTTGGCAGAGGCTTCCTTCTCGGCAACCCCGGTCGTCTGGGCCAGCAACGCCTTGCCGCCAATTGCGCCGGCAGCGGCGCCGGCCCCGCCCAGTCCGACCGACAGCAGAAAATTCCTGCGCTTGAGATCGGTATTCTTTCCACTCATGGTTTTCTCCTCCTTGTTACGACAGTTGCCCGATGCGGAAGTACGTTTTCTCGACATCCAGGAAAGCCCGCGCAAAACCGGCCAGGCTGCGGTAGAAGGCCGCCTCGGCCACACCATCGACGGCATCGCACAAGCGGCCGTAACAGGGGGCAATAAAGCGTGAAAAGAACTGCTCCTGGGCGGCATCGCGCCCGGCCGCGGGACGGCATTCGTCCAGGATCAGCTGGCGCATGACATCGGTCAATCCCGAGAAATGGTCTTCCGGTTCCTCTGCTGCGCCACGGCGTGCCAGCCCGTGACCCGCAAGCTGATCGCGCAACTCCACCAATGGTTTATCGTTCATGAACCCCGACAGGTAGTAGGACGCATACAACATCACTGCCGGCTTGCCGACGCCGATGAAGGTTTCATCGTACTCGGCGCGCACCGCCTCGGCGGTGGTTGCGCCGGCGGCACGCCGCAGCGCATTCCAGGCCTCGAAGAAGCGGGCCTCGGGAGCCTCGGCGTCCAGCGCCACGCTCTCCGCCAGAGCCCTGAGCAGTTCCGCATCGGGCGGAGCGTAGAACAGGTGTCCCAGCAGCCCGTAATGGTCCGCTCGCATCCTGTCCTGCGGATCGACCGGATATGCCGGGGCACTCTTCAGCGTGGCGACCATTCGTTATTTATAGGTCAAATATGGTCGGCTCGACAGATTTGTTTTCCATCATGTCCATGACGCGGCAATCGGCGCACATCTGCAGGCGCCTGAGGGCATTGCCGCCGGCAAACATGGAATGCCCCGAGAGCCGGCCGAGCAGGGTTTCGATCATCTGGCGCGTGCCGAAGGGTTTATTGCAGCGCACACAGGGAAACGGCTCAGCCTCGTTGAGGATGCGCTCGCGCTTCGCTTCGGTGGCGGACAGCAGGCGCGACTCGAGCGACAGCGCGCCTTCCGGACAGGTTTTGACGCACAGACCGCACTGGACGCAGTTGCGCTCGATAAACTTCAGGCGCGGCATGTCCGGCGCATCCGTCAGGGCGCGGGTCGGACAAGCACTGACGCAGGACATGCACAACGTGCATTTGGCCTTATCCACGTGAACCGTGCCGAAGGGCGCGCCTGCCACAAGAGGAATCGATTCCTGCGGCTGGCTTGCCAGTTTCGCCAAGTGCTCCAGGGAAAACTCCAGCGCCCGTCGTTTTCCATCGGGAAGATTGAAAACGGCGGGTTCGCTGATCGTATCGGCCGGGGTCAGGCTCCAGATTGGATTTTGCAGCGCAGCATGGTCGTCTGCCGCCATCAGGATGAAATGGCTTCCGCCATAACCAAGGGCGTTGAGAATCGCTTCGCCATAGCCGGTCTGTTTGCGCAGTGCCTCGACATAACCCTCCGGCTCATGCGACTGATACAAAATGACGCACTGGGATGCCCCAAAAGCGACCGCTCCGAGCAGCACATCCAGTCCGGTCGAAGCCACGTCGTGTACCTCAAGCGGTATTACCCTGGCCGGCAACCCCCTGCCTTGCTGGCCGAGCCGCATCAGCAGTTCCCGCCCGGCTTTGCCGTCATGGAAGAGGATGCAGCCATTGTGTCCGCCAGCCGCTGCATACGCAGCAAGCATCTTGCGCAGGCGCAAACCGATGTCCGACGGCCGCGGGTAGGCATAGCGCACAGCCCCCGTCGGGCAGACCGCATGGCATCCGCCGCAACCCAGGCACAGGTGAGGATCGATCTCGGCGCTGTCCTCCGCCGAGTGGATCGCCCCCGTGGAGCAAACGTCGATGCACTGCCCGCAGCCGACGATCTTGTTGCGGCTGTGCGCGCACAGACCGGGCTCGATTTCGGCGTAGCGCGGCTTCTCGAACTCGCCAACCAGGCCAAGCAGTTCCTGCGCCGCCTTTGCCTGGTCGAGCGGGTCGCGTCCAGGCGCCAGATAGCCCATGGGCAAATGAGGAAGGCGAATCGATGGGGTGGCGGACAGGTCGAGGATGAGGTCGGCGCTCTCTTCCCGGGCGTTTTCCGTCCGGTTGAAGTCAATGGCGCCGATGCCGCCGCAGGCGGCCACGCAGTCACGATGGCCACTGCACTTCCCGGGATCGATCTGGTAGGCGTAGCCGATTGCCTCTTCCGGGCAGGCCTTCAGGCAGGCATTGCAGCGCGTGCAAAGCGCCAGATCGATCGGGTTGTCTTGTTGCCAGGTTATCTTGAATTGACCGACGTACCCATTGATCGATATCGATTTTCCCGAGTGCACCGGGTATTCGTGCCGCACCGGGAGCTGGCCGCTGCGCGCAGAGGTCAGGAGCACCGAAACATCGAGCCGCTCCCGCATTTGCTCGGCCCAGGCCAGAGCCGCCTCAGCCGGGCCAATGATGAGGAGTGAACCGGTCGACACATAGGAAACGGCGGGAACCGGGTCCGGGTTGGGGATTCCGGTCAGGGACAGAAGCGCCGCGATCTTTGCTTGCGCCAGCCTCCCCTCGTCCGACCAACCCGCCAGTTCGCGAATGTTCACGAATTGGAGGCGGCCCGAAAACCCGGCTTCTTCTGCCAACTCCTGAAATAGCGGAGCTTCCTGGGTGCAGGATACGATCAGTTCGGCGCCTCCCCGAAGATCGCCCGTGAAGCGATGGATTTCCTGACGACAGAGGGCCTGGCAAACAGGTACCGGGGCATCCAGCGCAAGGATTCCTGCAAGCACAGCCCCATCCAGGGCGATGGAGCCATTGCAACTGCACAACTTGAGCTTCTTTTCCTGAATCGGCATGTCCATGTAGACCCGTCATTTCAAGAATCGGCAGCAACTGCGTGCCATGCAGGCACAAGCGCATCCCTACCCGAACCGGGTCGATTCTATTCCTTGTTTTCCTCCGGCGCTTCAGGCTCCGTCGGCGAAGCCGGGGACTTCGCCCGTGAAGCGATATCTGCTTCTTCAGCATGGTTTTCAAGTGCGGCCGGGGCCTGCTTTTCGTCATCCTGCGGGAACAGCAGACCACGCGCCTGTTCCAGCCGGCGCAGCATTTCCTCCGGGATCGGCTCGAACGTGTTGTAGTCGTCGATATATACGTCAAGGCCGTCCATCTGGTTGAACTGCCCGGAGTGAAAGAGTTTTTTCAGCGCCGCGCGCTTTAACGATTCTTCGACCTGTGGCTGGAGAAAACCCGTGAAGTCGCTGGAGAAGTCGAGCGCATCCAAAGATGGCAGCTCCGCAACGACGGCCGGAACCGCCGGCGGCGCAACATCGGGCGACTCGCTTGCCGTCGCACGCTTCAAGCGCGACCAGCGCGACAGGAATTTCTCCTTCTCCTCCATCCGTTCGACCATCCTAGGTTTTCAGCCTTGAACTGGCATAGCGACCGCCTTTTTTCTTTTCTTCCGGCTTGTAGTGTCGATTGACGAAACCCGCCACCCAGTCGCGGATTTCTGCCGGCATGGGTACGCCATCCACTTGTTCGCCAGCGTCCATCTTGCGCGCCGCCACGCCATAGCTCACTGTCACCAGAGTCGGGCATGCCAGGTCGTTCTCGAAGCGCCACAGGACAAATACCCGCGGCTCGGGCAAGGTTATGTTGGCGAAATAGAACTCGGCCTCGTCGGTGTACAGTTCGAGCGCAAAGCCGGCATGGAGCCACTGTTCGCGCCGCGTATCCTCGTAGAGGCGGCGCGGAACGGCGTCCAAGCCACTGTCGGGAATCACGCCGATCGCCTCCCATTGAAAATCCGCCCACTTGTTCGCGAGTATCTTCCGTTCCATAATTACAGCGAGGCGGATTCCCGATTCAGTCATATCCGGCGATTTCTCTTCCCGTCAGTGTTGCGGCCTGGGAACGACGTTTGATTTGAAGGGTCGATACGCCTGATAGTAATCAATCCCATTTGCAAAGGCAAAGAACCGTGCGCAACGAATCCCTGACGCCAGATGCCACTCCGCACGAGCTGGAAGGCTTCATTCCGCACACCACACCCGCGACCTCGGCCCATGCCCCAGGTACCCTGGTGGACAAGTACGGCCGCCACATCACCTACATCCGCCTGTCGATCACCGACCGCTGCGACTTCCGCTGCTTCTACTGCATGGCGGAGGAGATGGAGTTCCTGCCGCGCGACCATCTGCTGAGCCTGGAGGAGTGCCTGCGCGTGATCCGCACCTTCGTCGGCATGGGCGTGACCAAGGTGCGCATCACCGGCGGCGAGCCGCTGGTGCGGCGCAACGCCCTCTGGCTGATGCGCGAGGCTGGAAAGCTCGAAGGCCTGAAGGAACTGGTGGTCACCACCAACGGCTCGCAGCTCGACCGCTACGCGGCAGAAATGCGCGAAGCCGGCGTCAAGCGCGTGAACATCAGCCTCGACACCCTGCGGGCCGACCGCTTCAAGTCGATCACGCGCGTCGGCGAACTGGACAAGGTACTGCGCGGCATCGACGCGGCAATTGCCGCCGGCTTCGACGGCATCAAGCTCAACACGGTGATGATGCGCGGCACCAACGAAGACGAGTTCGTCGACCTGGTGCGCTTCGCCGCCGGCAAGGACATCGACATTTCCTTCATCGAGGAGATGCCGCTCGGGACGGTCGACCATCCGCGCGCCGACACCTACTTCAGCTCCGACGACGCCCTGTCCCTGCTGCGCCCGCACTTCGAACTGGTCAGCTCGGCCGAGAGCACCGGCGGCCCGGCGCGCTACTGGCGCATCCCCGGCACGCGCAGCAAGGTCGGCTTCATTTCGCCCCACTCGCACAACTTCTGCGACAGTTGCAACCGCGTGCGCATTACCTGCAAGGGCGAACTCTATCCCTGCCTCGGCCAGAACGATGCCCTGCCCCTCATGCCGGTGCTGCGCAGCCATCCAGAAGACGATGCCCCGCTGCGCCAGGCCATCGTCGACTCGATGGGCATCAAGCCGAAGGGGCACGACTTCAACGAACAAATGCACGATCCGAAAGTCGTCCGCTTCATGTCGATGACGGGGGGCTGATTATGTAGGTCGGCCTTCAGGCCGACTTGGGCCGCTGCTGTCGGGCTAAAGCCCGACCTACCATGCAAACCATGCCTTATCGTCCACTTCTCACCGACGCCGCCCGCCCGGCCACCGTCACCATCTCCGCCATCAACGAGCGCGGCGAAGCCGTGCCGACGCAGATCGCCGGCGAGCATCCGCTGACGCTCTACCTCGACAAGCGCGAGATCGTCACGCTGATGACGCTCGGCGGCGCGCCGGAGGCGCTGGCCATCGGCTACCTGCGCAACCAGCGTCTGGTCGAACGCCTGGAGGACATCGCCGCCGTGCAGGTCGACTGGGAGACGGATTCGGTGGCCGTCACCACGACTCGTTCCGCAGACGATCTCGACGCGCGCATGGGAAAACGCACCGTCACCACGGGCTGCGGCCAGGGCACGATATTCGGCGACCTGATGGAAGAAATCGACAAGGTCTCGCTGCCGGTGGAGGCCCGCCTCGACGAGAACACCCTCTACGGCCTGCTCGACGCGGTGCGCCACCACGAATCGATCTACAAGCAGGCCGGCGCCGTGCACGGCTGCGCGCTGGCCCGGGGCACGGAAATCCTCATGTTCGTCGAGGACATCGGCCGCCACAATGCGGTGGATGCGATTGCCGGCCGGATGTGGCTGGACGGCCTCGACGGCAGCGACAAGATCTTCTACACCACCGGCCGCCTCACCTCGGAGATGGTGATCAAGACGGCGCAGATGGGCATCCCTTTCCTCGTCTCGCGCTCCGGCCTGACGCAGATGGGCTACGACCTGGCGCAGCGCACCGGCATGACCATGATCGGCCGCTCGCAGGGCAAGCACTACTTGCTGTTCACCGGCGCGGGGCGTTTCAAGAGAAGGAACGAAACCGCTCTCGACACAGAGCGCACAGAGGCACAGAGAACACAGAGAGAATCGTCCTTATGAATAGCTTTTGCTTTTCTCTGTGTCCTCTGTGTCCTCTGTGTCCTCTGTGTCCTCTGTGTCCTCTGTGTTGAATGAGCTTTCTTCCTATGCCTGAAAAACACATTACCGGCCTGATCCTCGCCGGCGGGCTCGGCCGCCGCATGGGCGGGCGCGACAAGGGCCTGCAGCCCTTCCGCGGCAAACCGATGGCGGCCAGGGCCATCGCGCGCCTGGCGCCGCAGGTGGCCGCCCTGCTCATCAACGCCAACCAGAACCTGGAGGCCTACGCCGCCTTCGGCTACCCGGTCATCCCCGACCGCATCGCCGGCTTCGCCGGGCCGCTGGCCGGCCTGCACGCCGGGCTGCTCGCCTGCGAGACGCCGCTGCTGGTCACGACCCCCTGCGACTCGCCCTTTCTGCCCGAAGACCTGGTTGCACGACTGTGCGACGCGCTGGAGGCGGCCGGCGCCGACCTCGCCGTGGCAAAGACCGGCGAGCAGCCGCATCCGGTATTCTCCCTGGTGCGCCGCGAGGTGCTGGACGGCCTGACGGCCTTCCTCGAGACCGGCGGCCGCAAAGTCGACGCCTGGTACGCCGCGCTCAAGGTGGCCGAGGTACCCTTCCCCGACGAGCGCGCCTTCGCCAACATCAACACGCTGGAAGAATTGAACGAACTGGAACCATGACCTCGCTTCTGAAGACCCTCTCCTGCGCCGACGGCTACGATCCCGAATCCCTCAGCGTCGCCCAGGCCCGCAAGCTGATTCTCGACCTGCTCGAACCCGTCGCCGGCATGGAGCGCATCTTCGTGCGCAGCACGCTCGGCCGCGTGCTGGCGGAAGACGTGCTATCGACAGTGAACGTGCCGGGCCACGACAACTCGGCCATGGACGGCTATGCCGTGCGCTTCGCCGACCTCGCCGCCGAAGGCGACACCGTGCTGCGGCTGGCCGGCACCGCCTTCGCCGGGCGCACCTTCGCGGGCCGCGTCGAGACGGGCCAGTGCGTGCGCATCATGACCGGCGGCGTAATCCCCGAAGGCGCCGACACGGTGGTCATCCAGGAAGTGGTGCGGGCCGAGAACGACCGCATCGTCGTCCCGCCGAAGCAGCGGCAGGGACAGCACATCCGCCGCGCCGGCGAGGACTTGCGCGCCGGCGAACCGGCGATCCGCGCCGGCAAGATCATCAGCCCGGCGGAGCTCGGCCTGATCGCCTCGCTCGGCGTCGCCGAGCTGAACGTCAGGCGTCGCCTGCGCGTCGCCTTCTTCTCCACCGGCGACGAGCTGTGTTCGGTCGGCACGCCGCTCAAGAAGGGAGAGGTGTACGACAGCAACCGCTATACCCTCTTCGGCATGCTGACGCGCCTGGGTTGCGAAGCGATCGACCTCGGCGTGGTGCGCGACGAGCCGGCCGCGCTGGAGGCGGCCTTCCGCCAGGCGGCCGCGCAGGCCGACGTGATCCTCACCAGCGGCGGCGTCTCCGTCGGCGAGGCCGATTTCATCCGCGGCATGATGGGGAAGCTGGGTGAAGTGGCCTTCTGGAAGATCGCCATGCGACCGGGGCGTCCGATGGCCTTCGGCCGGATCGGCAGCGACAAAAATCCAGCGTGGCTGTTCGGCCTGCCCGGCAACCCGGTGGCCGTGATGGTGACCTTCTATGGGATCGTACGCGAAGCGCTGCAGAAGTTGATGGGCGTCTCGCCGGTCGAGCCGCTGCCGCAGTTCCGCGTGCCCTGCGTCACCGCGCTGAAGAAGCGGCCCGGCCGCAGCGAGTTCCAGCGCGGCATCCTGTTCCGGGAAAACGGCGAATGGAAAGTGCGCGCCACCGGCACGCAGGGTTCCGGCGTGCTGCGCTCGATGTCGGAGGCGAACTGCATCATCGTCGTTGAGCACGAGCGCGGCAACGTCGAGCCGGGCGAACTCGTCGACGTGCAGCCCTTCGAAGGGCTGGTGTAGGTCGGGCTTCAGCCCGATGACCAAAGGAAATCCCCGCGGGACTCGGCGCCGGAGAAACCCCTGTTGTCGGGCTGAAGCCCGACCTACGACACGACCTACGAGAAGTAGAACGGCCGGCCGACGGCGTGGCCCTGGGCGTAGTCGACGCCCATCTCGCGCAGCTTGTTGAGCGCGCCTTCCGTCTCGACGAACTCGGCGATGGTCTTCATGCCGAGCGAGTGGGCGATATTGTTGATGGCGGAGACGACTTCGAGATTCATCGGCTCGGCAAACATGTCGCGCACGAAGGCGCCGTCG